>JAHFEZ010000052.1 GCA_023248265.1 Deltaproteobacteria bacterium | reverse complement strand
GTCCATTTTCTAAACGATGTTATGTTCGTCGTCATCGGGGCCCCCTCTGTGCCCCCTCTATGCCAAAGATATAGCTAGCTGCTTGATATTTGGGCATTTGTGAGGTAAGGTGGCGGCCCAATGTATCTTTCAACAATACTTCGAACCATTCTTATTTCCTTGGGTGTTTTGTGTCTCATTGCGGCAAAGATTTTGGCTTCAACACCCGATACCTATGGCCTGAGTTCCAGGGCTTCTGCCACAGCAGGACTTGTGACATTTTCAAGTCCCGATCCTTTTTTGACTTATCAAAATCCTGCGTATTTGACGCAGGCTCAAAAGCTTCAAACTTCTGTGGGGATCATGAGTACATCTGATTTTTTTAACCCCATCGAAGGGGTTGTGACTCAAAACGGTGCTTCTGGAAAGTCTTTAGAAACTGGAAATTTTCAAACCAATTATTCTAATTTAATGGGGCTTAACTTTGGGCTCATTATTCCCCTTGGGTCAGCGACTCTTCGAAACACATGGCCTAAAGTGACAATGGGGGTGACAGGTTTTTTGCCTTTTGGATCTTTGGCCAGTGTCAATACTTCCGAAAATTATGTTCCCATCTATGCTCTTTACTATAATCGTCCCAAGCGTTTTTCTTTAATCAGTGGAGGAGCTGTTGAACTTTTTGAGAATTTTTCCTTGGGCGCAGCAGGAAATTTTTATTTAACATCCGGAGCTAATACAAAAATTGATATCAATAGTAAAAACTCTTCTGTAGCTGTGGCCATGGATATTAAACCGGCTGTTTCTCCTATTTTGTCTTCCCGCTACACATGGAATGAATGGAGTTTTGATCTTTCGTATCATGGGGCGCTCGATTATCAAATGGTCTTAGAAAATCATTCCGATCTTGCGCTTTTTGGAAATCCTGTGCCTGTGGTTGAATTTTTAGCCAAAACCTCTATGTTTTATGATCCTGCCATGATTGGAGCGGGCATTTCTCATATGTTTAAAAATGGGCTTCAGCTGGGAATGCATCTGGATTGGAAAAACTGGGAGCGTTATCGAACTTCCTTAAATCAAATGACCATTACAAATCCAGCTGATATGAAGTCTTCTCTTCCCGAAATTCAATTTAAAAATATTGTCACACCGAGTATTGGGGTGGAGTTTCCTCTGTGGGCCACATTTTTAAGAGCGGGCTATCACTACGAACCTCAGCATGTGGTTTCTCAAGAAGAAAACAGCAACTTTATTGATACCCCCGTTCATGTTGCTTCTTTGGGGATAGGACGAACCTTTGACAATTTCACTGTGGATCTGCATCTTCAATATCACTATCTCACGCCCCAGCTTATTACCAAATCAGATCCCGAAGCGGTGGGATATAAAGCAGGGGGATATCAAGTGGGAGGTTCGCTCTTGAATTATGGGCTAACCTTAGGTACATCTTTCTAGGTATGAAACGCTTAACCATTCTGGATCTTCAAAAGAAAAAAGATCAAAAAGAAAAACTTGTGGCTGTAACGGCCTATGATGCCACTTTTGCTTCTTTGGTTGATGACGCAGTTGATGTGGTTCTTGTCGGTGATTCTTTGGGCATGGTGATTCAAGGGCATGAAAACACACTGTCTGTTTCATTAGATGATATGGTGTATCACACGAAAGCTGTGAATCGAAAACTCACTCATGCGCATTTGGTCGTCGATATGCCTTTTTTAACGTACCAAGTTTCTAAAGAGAAAGCCGTTCAAAATGCAGGGACTTTGTTAAAAGCAGGAGCTCAAAGTGTGAAAGTGGAAGGAGGCGTTGAAATCTGTGAAACGGTTTGTACGCTGACAAAATTAGGAATTCCTGTGATGGGACATGTGGGATTGACCCCTCAGTCGGTACATCAGCTCGGGGGCTTTCGCGTTCAAGGAAAAGAATCCTATCAAAAAGATCAATTGATCCGAGATGCAAAACATCTTGAAGAAGCAGGCGCCTATGCTGTTGTATTGGAATCCATTCCTCAAGATTTAGCACAAGAAATCACGCATCGTCTTAAAATCCCAACCATTGGGATTGGAGCAGGGGTTTACTGCGACGGACAGGTACTTGTGATTTATGATCTTTTGGGTATGGACCCTCAGTTTCAGCCTAAGTTTTTAAAACGGTATGCGAATCTTTCAGAAACCATTCAAGCTGCTGTTCAAACCTATGCCAGAGAGGTTCGCGAAGAAAAATTTCCAACAGAAGAGCATTCTTTTCATTAATTCTATGGAAGCCCTACAATCTCTTTTAGAAATGAAAGCTTGGTCCAAAAAAATTCATGATCAAGATTTGAAGATTGGTTTTGTTCCGACGATGGGAGCACTTCATGAAGGACATCTTTCTTTGGTCCAGCAGTCGAAAGCACGCTGCGATCGAACGGTAGTGAGTATTTTTGTCAATCCTTTGCAATTTGGGCCTCAGGAAGACTTAGAACACTATCCTCAAAATTTAGAAAAAGATTTTGAACTTTTAAAAAAAGAAGCTGTGGATGTTGTATTTGTTCCAAAACCAAAAGAAATGTATCCCGAAGGATTTCAAACGATGGTAGAGCTATCTCAGCTTTCTCAATCCCTTTGCGGAAAAAGTCGACCCGCGTCTAGCGGGGAGTCTAATCGACCCACTCATTTTCAAGGAGTGGCCACCGTGGTTTTAAAGCTATTTAATGTTGTAAGTCCAGATCAAGCTTTTTTTGGAAATAAAGACTTCCAACAACGTGTCATGATGGATCGTTTGGTAAAAGATCTTCATTTAGATATTGAAATTGTAGCCTGTCCTATTGTGAGAGAAAAAGATGGCTTGGCTATGAGTTCTAGAAATGTGTATCTTTCATTTGAGGAGAGGCAAAGAGCAGCAGTCCTCTATCGTGCGCTTCAACACGGGAAAAAGCTTTTTTGGGCTGGAGAGAGGCAAAGCTCTAAAATTATCGCACAAGTTACAGAAATGATTGACAAGGAAAATCCCAAACACATAGACTATGTTTGTATGTGTGATGCTGAGACACTAGAGGAAGTTTTTGAAATTCATAAACCAGTCCTTTTAGCTGTGGCGGTGCATTTTGGAAAAGCGCGCCTCATTGATAATATGCTTCTTTATGGCGACCATTAAAAATTTTTTAAAGAATAATTTCTTAGCAGGTGTTTTGGTCTTAGGCCCCCTGATGGCCACCTTTTATCTCATTAAAGTTCTTTTGGGCCTTTTAGACACCTTTTTGCCTTGGTGGCTCGATCCTCAGCACTACTTGGAATTTAAAATTCCAGGATTGAGAATTTTATTGACGCTTTTCATCATTGTTTTAGTCGGTGCTTTGGGTCGTTATTACATCTTTAAAGTGCTCTTTCGGTGGGGAGAGGAACTACTTCACAGGCTGCCTGTCGTGAGTAGTATCTATGCTGCAATTAAAAAATTAGTGGGAACGTTTATGGGACAGGGCCAAAGTGGTTTTAAAAATGTAGTTTTGATCGAATTTCCTAGGAAAGGTGCCTATAGCATTGGATTTTTAACCGGGGTCAACGAAGGAGAAACCCAAGAAAAGACACCAGAAAAAGTTGTAAATGTTTTTATTCCTACAACTCCCAATCCTACTTCTGGATTTTTTGTCATGTTCCCAGAAGATCAGGTTAAGCGTCTTGACATGACCGTGGAACAAGCGTTTGCTCTCATTGTCTCGGGTGGGGTTGTGACACCCAAATCCAATCCAAAGCGCGTGTGACTGAAAATATCAAAATTGTTTGTACCAATAAGAAAGCGTCCCAAAACTATTTTTTAGAAGAACGTTTTGAAGCAGGCTTGATCCTTGTGGGAACAGAAGTTAAATCTCTGAGGACGGGTCATGCCAATCTCAATGATAGTTATGTCCTTGTGAAAACAGATGCCGCGTATCTTTTAAATTGTCATATTTCTCCGTATGAAGCTGGGAATCAATTTAATCATGAACCGATGCGCACACGAAAATTACTGCTGCATCAGGAAGAAATTTCAAAACTATGGGGTAAAACTCAGACCAAGGGGTATTCCCTTATTCCCACAAAAATTTATTTTTTACGTGGAAAAGCCAAAGTTGAAATAGCTCTTGCCAAGGGTAAAAAGAAGGGCGATAAACGAGAGACGATTCGACGACGAGAGCTTGATCGCGAAACCGCTCGGGCTATGAAGATCCGCCGGTAGTTATAGTAGGTAGGATAGAGGATAATATATGAGAGACAGTGGTAGAAGAGCATGCGAGATGACCTCTAGGGGTGTCCCTCGCATGCTCTTCTACCACTGGGTTATCGGATACAAATTTCCCCCTCTATCCAATGTGTTAAGTATCTATGATATAATAACAATTGGGGGCGATCTGGTCTCGACGGGGATATGAAACTTATCCTGGCATGCCAAGGCCCTCGTAGCTTGTAAAACACGAGGACATATTAATTGCCAACCAGCAATTAGCACTCGCTGCTTAATTTAAGCAGCGCGTTCTTTTAGGCTTCGCCTGTAGAGTTTAAAAGAGCGACGATTATATGGGCTGGTCTCCTTTGTCGCTTTTTGGAAGGAGATGAGATCTTTAAAAAGCTATCTTTTGAATGAGCCTGCACCTGGGCGCATCAAAAGAGAAATTAAATTTAGGTGATAAGCATGTAGTCAGCTAAGTGTAGTATTTTCGGACGCGGGTTCGATTCCCGCCGCCTCCACTCCAGTATCCAACATCCGAACCGCCGCACATCTAAAAATTAACGAATTAAAAAGTTATTTTTATGTGAGTTTTTCATGGTGTGATTTATGTAGTTTTGATATTTCTGTTTTTATGATGAGAACTTTTATAATATTTATTTTGCTATTGATTTCTTTATTATTTAGCTTTGTGGGAGATAGCGGAAATCAGGCATATTTTTACGAGCCCTCTGTTGTGACGCTCTTTGGAAAAGTTTACATGAAGACATTTCCAGGACGTCCAAATTACGAGGATATAAAAGCGGGGGACGAACTAGAAACACATTGGATTCTTAATTTAGAATCTCCAATTTCAGTTGTTCCTAAAGAAGGAAAAGATCCAGATGGATTAAATGATTCCGAAGAAAATATAAGAAAAATTCAGATTGTTATCATGTCTGAATATCGTTTCAGGTTTAGGAACGGGCAGCGTTACAAAATTTCTGGATCCCTTTTTCATGCTATTTCAGGCCATCATCACACGCCTGTTTTAATTGAGCTAAAAAAAGCTGAGGAAGCTAAATGAGTCAGGGCAATTTTGTGCGGGCCAAAGAAACGGGGCATAAGGAAGTAACTTATTGGAGAGCAGATGGGTCTAGTGTTAGATTTATTGGAGGTAGTCGCGCTTGGAGAAATCAAAATCCAGGGAATGTCATTTCTAAAGGAAATTTTGCTAAGAATCATGGGGCAATTGGTACGGCTGGTGGATTTGCTATTTTTCCAAATTACGAGACAGGTAAAGCCGCACTCTTTAGTCTTTTAAAAACAAAAGAGTATCAAAGTCTTACTATTGATAAAGTAGTTGAGCGATATGCCCCAAAGAGCTCAAATGATACTAGGCGATATAAGGTGCTTGTCCAAAAATTTACAGGATTGGATCTTAATCGTAAACTCAGTACACTTTCAGATGATGAACTTGAAAGACTCGCAAAAGCTATAGAACGAATCGAAGGACAGGATCCAGGAAAAATCATTGATTCGCAAGAATCCGAGAAGAAGAAAATATCAGCTGTTCGAAAAAATAAAAAGGGTGTTATTAACAAATATTATGTTGCTGAGTTTGGATGGCTTTCAAAGTCCGAAGCTATAGAGCTTGCTTCTCAGGGTAAAATCGATGCAGTTGTTGCAACATCCCGCAGTGGGAATGCATATTTGCGTACTCGCCCAGACCAAACTGCATTGAATAATCTTGAGGTTATGGGATAAGGAAGACTTAGGAATACCTCTTTTTCAAATCAGTTATGATATATGGATCAGTTGCTTGCTTTAACATTAATATATACAATATTAGCATATAAAAGATATTCTAAATTATTATAAAATAATGTATTGACAGCTATCACATTAATATATATGCTATTAGCATAGTATAGATATGCTAAAAAATTATAAATTAATCAATTTAATGAAGTTTTGGCCTCAAGGCGTAGTTTTAACCAGTGAATGGCTCATCCATGAAAAAGGTTATTCAAAAGGGCTATTACAACAATACAGTAGATCGGGTTGGGTTAGGCTAGTTGGCAAAGGAGCTTACCGCCGAGTTGAACTTGATAAGAACGGAAAGCCTATTCCACTACACTGGCGAGGAGGGGTCTATGCTCTTCAAGGTATTGACTTGATAAACCCTGCTCCAGGCTTTCCTAAAGTACTTGTGGCAGCGCGTACCGCTCTTGAATTAGCAGGCTATGCTCATTTTCTTAATCTGTCAGGGAAAGAAACTGTATGGCTTTTTACGGATCCAAAATACCGAATTCCTACTTGGTTCAAAAATTATAAATGGGGGGCGAAAATAAAAATCTATTCTCCGAAACTTTTTTCTAGGCAACTTCCCAAAACTATCTCAATCAAAGATTGGGGGCCATTTGTTACTCAAATCTCATGTCCAGAAAGAGCAATGATGGAGCTTCTTGAGCTTTGTCCTAAAGAAGAATCTTTAGAGCATGCTAAACTTGTCATGGAGTCCTTAGCCACACTAAGGCCTAAAATTGTTTTATTACTTTTGCAAAACTGTACCTCTATAAAAGTAAAACGATTATTTCTAGCTCTTGCAGATCTCTGTGGCCATGAATGGTTGAAAGAAATAGATACAAACAAGTTAGACTTGGGAGCGGGCTCTAGAATTTTGGAACCAGGGCAAGGATTTCATAAAAAATATCAGATTAGTATTCCAAAGAAAGGCAACACATAATGCAGGCCAGTCGTTTTTACCCAAAAGTAAAACTCATGTTGCGTTGCATTGCTCCTATAGCTCAAGAATCTTGTTTTGCTCTTAAAGGAGGCACAGCCATCAATCTTTTTATTCGCGAGATGCCACGTTTATCAGTTGATATTGATTTAACTTATATTCCTCTCGATTCCAGAGATATAGCATTGGCAAATATAAGCTCAGCACTTGGGCGGATTTCGCAAACAATTAAAAAAATGATTCCAGGCTCTAAGGTTTTGGAGACAAAAGCCAAAGGAAAAGATCAAAGAATAATAAAACTTGTTGTTGGGTTTGATGGCCAGGCAGTCACTATTGAGCCGAATGAAGTTTTAAGAGGATCCATTTTTGGGGTGGAACAACGCAAACTTGTTTCTAAGGCCGAAAAAATATTTGAGATGTCAGCGAAAATTTCGACTTTGCATATTTCTGATATCTACGGAGGAAAACTTTGCGCAGCGCTTGATCGCCAGCACCCAAGAGACATTTACGATATCAAGCTCTTAATGGAAAACGAGGGCATTACTGATAATATTCGTAAAGCATTTGTAGTCTACTTGGCTGGTCATGACCGTTCCATACATGAGTTGATTGACCCGACTCGAAAAGATATTAAAAAATTATATGAAAATGATTTTGTAGATATGGCTGAAAAAGAAGTCAGCCTAGAAGAGCTTTTGGAAGCACGAGAAAAGTACATTTTTCTACTAAAAAAAGATTTATCAGATAATGAACGGTATTTTTTATTATCACTTAAACAGGGAGAGCCAAACTGGGATCTTTTGGGTATTCCTGGGATTGAAAAACTACCAGCACTTCAGTGGAAGCTTCTTAACATTCAAAAGATTTCTAAAGAAAAACACCAAGCGTTGATAGAAAAATTGCGTTCCGTATTAAAATTGTAAAAACAGTACTATTTTTTCATTCTATCTTTATGGACAATATAGGTATGGCCATCCTTCTTCACCACAATAAATGGATCTCGGTCATGATTTTGCTTCATTTCATACTTAAGACTGGGTCAGGGTTTAGCAACTGCAATGAGCGCCATTTTCCTCCTTTTTTTGCTTTAATTCATTTGTGATTAATCCTTCTCGTTCTAAAATTCTTTTAATGGTAGGATGGTACCATTTTCCGCCCTTTTTGGTGGGTAGACTCAACACATTTAGGTGATTTGCAATGGTCGTTACATTTTTTTCCTTTGAATGAAGCTCCTTTATTTTAGAGATTATTTTTTGTTCTTTAATAAAATCGATCAACTGACCGTCTATGAGTTTTTTTCCATAAGGCACAGATACGGTGGGCATTTTGACCTTAAGTTGCTCCTTTTTTGAGGTTCTTCGGGGAATGTTAAATTTTCTTAACTGATCCAATACAAAGGTCTTGGAAACGTTCAAGGAATGTGCGATATCAGGACTGGAAAGACCCTCTTTGAGGTATTTTTGGATCAAATAGGATTCACTCCTGGCAGGTGTCTTTGAATGAAAGATAATCATTTCAGTGGGTTGGAGTGGTTCGGATATTGGTCGCTCGAGTCCATTTATAAAGATTTAAAAAACTCTTGCCAGGGTAAAACCCAGATTCTACCCACTTTTTGAGCTTTTTTGACACGACTAACACAGAAGAGTTCACCTTTAGGAAAATCTTTTTCAAAGTTTTGAAGTCC
>JAHFEZ010000051.1 GCA_023248265.1 Deltaproteobacteria bacterium | reverse complement strand
GGGGTAAGCCTAAAAAACTTACCAAAAGCCTCTTTTAGGCGTTGTTCGATAGTTACAGTCTTATCTGAAAAAGCTGCATACATGTATCTTTAAGTGTTGCCTAAATTATTTTTTATAGTTATAATATACTTTATATAGGGTATAAAATGACTATAAAAGATGATAAAAAGCGAATTAAAACCCTTGGAACTCAGGCTTCAACTTTGCTTTTGGGTCTGTATGAAAGAGGGAGGCGGGCATTTACTCTCTTAGAAGCCTCAGAAATTACGGGTCTAAAAAATCAGTCATTACGAAATTTTATCCATAAACTTCTCAAAAAAGGGATTCTAACACGGTTGAGTTCAGGGCTTTACAATATTGTTCCTTTAGAGTTGGGATATGCCAGGGAATATCTGGGAAATCCTTATGTGGTGGCACGCGAGATTGCGCAAAAAAAGTTTAAGAAAAAAGAAGCCAATTACTACATTTCTCATAGCTCTGCGATGGTCATTCACCAGATGGTTACTCAACCCCAGCTGAGTGTGTACACCATGGTCACCCAGCAAATGAGAGAGCATCAAATTTTAGGAACCCAGTTTCATTTTGTTACGTGTAAACCGCATCATTATTTTGGATTTATAAAGCATTGGGTAGATAAGTCTGAGATGATACGGGTCAGTGATCTTGAGAAAACAATTTTAGATTGTCTTAAGATGCCCCAATATTGTGGCGGAATCACTGAGATTGCCAAAGGATTGTGGATGAAACGAAAGAATTTGGATATATCAAAGCTTGTCGATTATGCCCAAAAACTGGATGTGGGAATCGTTTACCGGCGGCTTGGATACCTGCTTGAAGTTTATGAAATACCCTGTGCCAGGGAGATTGTCCGGCTTCAAAGAAAAGTGTCCAAGCCCTATTTACTTCTTGATCCAACACTTCCATCTGAAGGAAAATATAGCGCCAGATGGCGACTTCGACTGAATGTTTCAAAAGAGGAATTGCTGTCGGTTATAAGGACTTAAGAGGGTGATTGATCTCAATGATTAACCAGAGAAACATATCGCTTATTTCAAATAAGACTCATCAAAACGGGGGTAGCAGGATTCCCGAAGAAGTGATTGAGAGAGATTATTGTCTGGGCTGGTTTTTAATTGGACTATCTCACTCTTCTGTAAAGAACAAACTTGCTTTCAAAGGAGGGACAGCTCTTCGGTTCTGCTATTTTAAAGATTATCGTTTTTCAGAAGATCTTGATTTTACTCTTTTAAAGGAGATAGCACTTGAAGAAATTTTAAAAGAATTTAAAGGCATTTTTTCATATATAAAGGGTGAAGCAGGAATACTATTTGATATTGGAAAACAAGAACAACCCAGTGAAAATACCTACACTTTTTATATGATCTATGAAGGCCCCCTTCCGGGGCGAGCAAAGGAAATTAAAGTGGATATTACTTTCCGAGAAAAAATGATGACACCCATCAAAGAGAAGAAAGTTATTAAAACTTACGAGGAATATTCAGATTTTGAAAAAGGCGCAACCATAAAGGTTTATTCTCTTGAAGAAGTGGCGATTGAAAAGGTCTGCGCTTTATTGAGTCTATCAAGAAACGAGCCTAGGGATTTATATGACATTTGGTATTTGGTGGAGCAAGGGGGAATAGATTTAGGACACTTAATTTCCGATATAGAGAAAAAAATACAATTTAAAGGAGAGGGTCTTAGAGATAAAAAAGAGCAGCTCGATAAAAAGGAAGAGCGATTGCAAAAACTATGGGAAAATCGACTTTCTTCTCAAATATCCACCCTTCCTGAATATAAAGATGTATTTCGGGCAGTTAAAAGGGCTTTTCGTAAGGCGGGTATTATTTGAATTTTTGGTAGGGATTTACCGTATGATCTACGGGGGGAACTGCTTCTAAGGTAGAGCGTGTTCGGAATTAAGCTCAAAATCGCTTTTTCCAGTAAAAGCTTTTCCATCGGTACTTCCCTTATTTTCGAACACGCTCTATTTACTGTCAGATTCCCTTGGTAGTTACACCGCCTTAAGTTTTAAAAAATACAGCCGATAAGAATATTACAAACTTAAACAAGGGGGGTCTTTATGTTAGATGAACTTAAATTAGGTTGGAAAATGTTTTTAAAAACAACACCATTTTTTATGTTGCGACTTACAACTTATGGTTTGATAGCTTTGGGATATCTTGTGTATGCAGGATTTATTTTAGGATTTACCTATCTTTTTAGAGAATCTGTCGTGGCCTGGTTTATCATGTTATCAGGACTGGGAGGAGCTTGGGGGCTCTTTAAACTTGTGGAGCGCTACTTTCTTTATATGATCAAGGCGGCGCATGTGGCGGTGATTGCAGAGCTGGTGCACAATGGCAATATTCCTGAAGGCAAAGGACAAATTTCTTTTGGAAAAGATAAAGTCACAAAACAATTTGTGAATGTAAATATTATGTTTGTGATCGATGCTTTTGTGGATGGGATTGTGCGAGCTTTAAACCGCATTGTATTTAAAGTAACGTCCTTTATTCCCGTGCCAGGGATTGAACATGTCCAGCGGATTTTGCAAGCCATGGTTAATTTTTCCATCGGATATGTAGATGAGGCCATTTTAAGTTATAGTTTTTATAAGGGAAATGACAACGTGTGGGCATCTGCTAAAGATGGAGTTATTTTATATGCTCAAAACTGGAAAACAGTTTTAAAAACTTCTGCAATATTAGCGGCCTTAAGCTATGGAGCAGCACTTGCTTTCTTTGTAGTGCTACTTCCGCCAACCTATGGATTATCCGCTTTAATGCCGGGGTTTCAAAACTTCTTTCTCTTGGGTGCGCTGATTGTATCTCTGATGTTACGAGCTGTCTTGGTGGATGCGATTGTGATGCCCACCATGATCAGCGCCTATCACAATGCCATTAAGGGCCAAGTGCCGAATCCAGAGTGGGATGCTAAGCTTTCACAAGTTTCAAGTAAATTTGTGGAGATGAAAAATAAAGCTCTCAACTGGAAGCAAGAAAAAGCTGAGGCTCAAGCCAAAGCGGCTTAAAACAAAAAATTCTATTGAAAATTCTGGGTGTGCGGCTCGGTGCATATCTTTGTGCTTGATTTTTAAGCATTTCTGATATAGAAAGTAGCATTTTAAAGGAGGAAAATAAATGAAATATAAAGTGCTACTTATTGTTTTTATTACATTTCTTGGCTTTTCTTTTGGTTCTTTTGGTGGCTCTTCTTTTGTGCGAGCCCAAGAAACCGATATAACCCAACCCGCAGATGGCTTAAGAATTGAGCAAGTTCAGCCAGAACAAGCATTCCAGCCCATGCAGTGTATGTGCTACCCATGGGTATGGTCGTGGGAGACATGGTGGCATCATCACGTTTGGTGGAATGGCTGCGGATGGGTGCACACATATGCACGTGCTGACTATGTGTATCATAGCTTTTTTAACAGATATGTATGGATATGCACGTGGCCTGGATGTGGCGCTATTCGTTTTTAATTCCCTCTATAAAAATTACGGAGTTGAGGGTGTTTCAGGTGTCGGTATCTCTGCTGTCCCAGGCGTTGTTGCCTCTGGAGTAGCTTCAGGCGTTGCTGGTTGAGTTTGAGTTACTGCTTGTCCAGGATGTTCACTCATGGCTTCGCCAGGATGCTCATGTGCTTTGTGCTTATAGACACAATATCCTAATACCAGAGCCAGGACTGCTATAATTCCAACAAGATATGATTTTTTCATAGATAAACTTCTCCTTTCGTATAAAAAAGAGTGTATAGAATTTTTTTTAAAAAGTTAACAAAAAAGAGCATAAATCTTGACAAAAAAGTATTTAATCCCTATCTTAGTCTTCGATTTTAACCTTTTGAGAGGAGGAAGTTATGGCGACACTCGTTCAAAAACCAGCCCCTGAGTTTAAAGGTCAGGCGGTTGTGGGAAAAGAATTTAAGGAAGTAAAATTGTCCGATTATAAGGGAAAATGGGTAGTCCTTTTCTTTTATCCTTTGGATTTTACTTTTGTATGTCCTACGGAAATTACAGCCTTTAGTGATAATTACGCGAAGTTTAAGGAACTCAATGCCGAAGTGATTGGCGTTTCTGTGGATAGCCACTTTACGCATTTGGCGTGGGTGAATACTTCTAGAAAAGAAGGTGGATTGGGAGAACTTCAATATCCCTTGCTTTCAGATTTGTCTAAAAATATTGCTCGCGACTATGGAGTTCTTTTAGATGGCGGCATTGCTCTTCGAGGCCTCTTTTTGATTAATCCGGAAGGGGTTGTCCAATACACCGTGGTTCATGATCTAGGTGTGGGGCGCAGCGTCGAAGAAACATTGCGCGTTCTGGCAGCCTTTCAGCAAGTGAAAAAGACAGGGGAAGTTTGCCCTGCCAACTGGGCTCCGGGTAAAGAAACCATGAAGCCAAATCCTACAGCTTCAAAGCAATATTTTAGTAAGCACGGATAATGGTTGTACCGTTTTTGTTATTTCCATTTTCTTTGTGTAGAATCTGATAAGCAATATTGCTGATAAAAGAATTCACCTTTCCAAAATGGCTTAATACTTCAATGTGAAGTGCGCTGGTATCAAAGGCTTCTTTGATGCCATGGCGTAGTCGAATCAAGTGGTTTTCCCTGAGCTGGAGCTCTTCTTGAAGTAGCCGCTCTTTATTTTCGAGTACTTTTCGATAGAGGTCTATGTTTTGATTTGTAAAGGCTGAAATGGTGAGTTGAAAATTTTGAACGACTTGCTCATGAAATTCCCTAAGCTCCTTAAATCCTTCTTCTGAAAAGAAAAGTTTTTTTTCAATTTTAATTTTAGCGAGAGGAAGAATGGATTTTGCAATAATGTCTCCAATGTTTTCAAGGTCGCAGGTCAAAATTACCAGATCCGATTGTTGGCCAGCTTGTTCTGGGGATAAATTTTGTTGAGAAAGTTGCACCAAGTATTTTTTAATTTCTCGATATAAGATGTCTGATTGTTCTTCTAATTTTTCAATTTTAGAAAATTCCAATAAGTCATTTTTTCGAAATACAAGCATAGATTTTTCAAGCATCTCTTGAACAATTCCTGCCATGCGGATGACTTCGCGAGATGCTTGGCCAAACGCAAAAGAGGGAGTCGATAGCACATGGCTATCTAAATATTTTGGACGAAACGCTTCAGGCTCTGGTTTAAGCGGAAATATTTTTTGGATGATCCATGCGCCTATCTGTGTGAAGGGGATAAAAAACAGAGCCAAAGTGGCATTAAATAAGAAATGAGCATTGGCGATTTGTCTGCTCTCAGAAGTGGCTGTCCAACTGACCAGCGTTCCAAAAGCGCCTAAAAAGGGGAGGATTAAAAGTGCTCCAGAAACTTTGAGGAAAATATGAGAAAAAGCCACTTGTTTTCCTCGATCTCCCAGTTTTAAAGAAACCAAAAGGGGGAGTGCGCATCCTCCAATATTTGCTCCAATAATGAGAGGAAGAGCTTGTGTGAAAGGTAAAATGCCTGCATGGGAAAAAGAAAGTATAATTCCTAAAGAAGCTGCACTACTTTGAAGAAGAGCTGTTAAAATGGCTGAGATGACCAAAGATACAAAGGCATAATCTTTGAGAAGTTGAAGTCCTAAAAGGAGAATTTGAGAGTCTTTAAATTTTTGGCCAGCTTCTCCCATCTGCCACATACCTAAAAAAATAAATCCAATGCCCATGGTAAAAAGCCCATAGGCTTGTTTTTTTGTCCCTAGAAAACTAAAAAGAAGAAATCCAACAATCACAAAGAGCAAAGAGTAATCTGCGATGTGAAAGGCCAGCAGTTGTACTGTGAGCGTGGTTCCAACATCAGCGCCCAAAATCAAGGTCATAGCTTGAGTGAGTGTGAGTAGGGCAGAGGCAGCAAATCCAACGACCATGGCAATAGCTGCAGAGCTGCTTTGCAAAATAAGTGTCATAAAAAAACCAGTTAAAAAGGTGAATAACCGATTTTCGGTAAGCTTAGCTAAAATATTTCGTAGGTGATCTCCTGCTATTTTTTGAAGATTTTCACGTGTGATGTGAAGGCCATAAATGAGAAGACAAATACCACCCAAAAGTGTAATCCACGTTAAATTCATGCAAAATTCACCCTATTTCTCCTCTATATGCTTATCTATGCACTTATCGGCTAAAGCTTGGAATTTCATAAGTATTTGACTTGATGGATGCTCTTTGTTAATCCTAAAGCATTCATGGGTATAAATCAATTGATTGGTAATTTTTTTACAACCAAGGCAGATTTTTTTATTCAGTGGGGGCGTAAAAATTCTTTATGGCCGCTTCCATTTGGGACAGCTTGTTGTGGAATTGAGTATATGGCTGTGTTGGCTTCTCATTACGATGTGTCACGCTTAGGAGCAGAAGTTGTGCGTTTTTCACCCAGACAGTCGGATTTATTGGTGGTGGCAGGGACGATTACAGAAAAAATGGCTCCTGTATTAAAGAAGATTTACGATCAAATGCTCGAGCCCAAATGGGTGATTTCGATGGGGGTGTGTGCCAGTTCCGGTGGGTTTTATCGATCTTACCATGTAAAACAAGGTATCCACGATCTTATTCCTGTAGATGTCTATGTGCCAGGCTGTCCTCCAACACCCGAGGCAGTGATTCAGGGGATTATGAAGATTCAAGAAAAGATTGAAAAAACCAAGGTTTTGGGGTTACATAAAATTTAATGGTATGATATAAATAGTTGCTTTTAAGAGAGGGGGAAACATGAGTCATAAATTTGAAGTAACACCATCTGCGGCTGAAAAAATTAAAGCCATTAGTGCATCAGAAAATAAAGCGGGCTATGGACTTCGCGTCCGCGTAGCCGGCGGGGGATGCTCTGGTCCACAATATCAATTGGGGCTAGAAGAAAAAGAAGGGGAAGGAGATTTTGTAGTTGATTCCCAAGGAGTTAAAATTTTTATCGATCCGCAATCTTCTGAAGTTGTTCAAGGAAGCACCTTAGACTTTATCGAAGGGCCGAATGGTTCTGGATTTAAAATTTCTAATCCCAATGCACAAAGCCAGGGCGGTGGATGTGGTTCTGGCAGTAGCGGTGGTGGAGGTGGTTGTGGAAGCGGTGGATGTGGTTCCGGAGGAGGCCATGACCATGGCCATGATCATGGAGAAAAAGAAAGCGGTGGCGGCGGCGGTGGATGCGGAAGTGGTGGCTGCGGCTGTGGTTGATCTTTCAAGCTCGGCAAGCTCGGTGAACTCGGCGAACTTGGCATCTAAGCGAATTCCAGGCGTTAAAAATGTTATTGCCGTTGGAAGTGGAAAAGGGGGCGTGGGCAAGTCTACCGTGGCGGTCAATATTGCTCTTGCTCTTCACCATGAAGGCGCAAAAGTTGGGCTTTTAGATGCCGATATCTATGGACCTTCCATTCCCATTATGATGGGGCTCAAAGGACAAAAACCAAAATTTGGAGCAGATGGAAAAGTCATTCCTCTTGAGGCTCATGGTATTAAAACAATGTCGATTGGTTTTATTGCCGATGAATCTCAAGCTGTGATTTGGCGTGGTCCCATGATCCATAAAATTTTGGATGAGTTTTTATCGCGAGTAGAGTGGGGAGCGCTTGATTATTTGATTGTGGATCTTCCCCCAGGAACAGGAGATGCTCAGCTTTCTTTAAGTCAGCTGATTCCTTTAACAGGAGCTGTCGTTGTGACAACTCCTCAAGAAGTGGCCTTGGCCGATGTTAAAAGAGCAGTTGAGATGTTTAAGAAAGTTCAAATCCCTCTTTTAGGGGTTGTTGAAAATATGAGATCTGAAGTTTTTGGTTCGGGAGGAGGAGAAAAAGCAGCCCAACTGTGGCAAGTTTCTTTTTTAGGAGGTGTTTCTTTGGTTACAGATATTCGAAAAAGCGGAGACAGTGGAATTCCCATTGTGGTTTCTGATCCCAAATCAAGTGCTTCGCAAATGTTTCTTCAGGCTGCCCGAAACCTTTCAGGCGTTCTTAGCCAACAAAATAGCTTAGGTTCTATCACCGAACAGCCCAAAATTTTAAAAGCTTAATTTATAGGCTTTTAGTCAGGATAGTATTCATCATTTCAAAGTCTGATTTTTCGTTTCAAGCAGATGCTCCAATTGACCACTTTCTTTTAAAATGGCCCTGTTGTTATCGATGTTTTTATGCGGCTAGCTTTAATTTCCATTCACCTTGGGGAGTGGAGGTCAATTCAATTCTTTTAAACTTTTCCCCTCCCTTAAGAATAGCATCATGGAGATCATAATTTCGGTCATGAATTCTTTCTGCTACTGAAAACCGAATCACTCGATCAAAGGCTGGGGTGATGGGTTGTTTGCCATTTTCAAGCCTTGATAAAGTTTCATTTTCATATCCAATGAGCTTTGAAAACATTTGCCCTGAATAGCCCAATTGTTTTCTTAAAAATCGAACTTCTTTTCCGGAAAGAAACCCGCTTTTTTTAAGAAGAACTTGGGCAATGATTTTATGAAGGTGTTCAATATTTCCGTAGCTAAAATATTCTTCTCCACACTCATGACATTTATAATAAGTCACCCCAATGAGAGTTACATTGTCTAATCCACAGTCTTTGTATTTGACCGTAATTCTCTCTCTTTTTAGCGATTTCTCATTTTCGCACATCGCGCATTTCATAAAAATATCCTCCCTTTTATTTTTTTCTTTTATCCCAAGCGGTAACAACAATCATGCCATCGCCTAGCTCTAAAAATGTAACAACAACCATCATATTTGCTGTTTCCAATCGGTATCGGTAGCTGAACTTTTCAAATTCACCTTCTGTATAAATCCTAGCACCAGGGCTTTTTATAACATTCAGGGCATCTAAGGTTGTTAGACCATCTTTTTTAAGTTCCTCTAAAGCATGCCTTGAAAAGAAGACCCTTTCGGGGTGCTGGTTTATAATTTTTGTAATGAGCTTTCTCGCCTCATTCCTGTCTAGTCTTTTTGTCTTATAA
>JAHFEZ010000075.1 GCA_023248265.1 Deltaproteobacteria bacterium | reverse complement strand
GGCCGACTTGAAAAATAAGATTTGTTTTTTGAGAGATTTCCACCAGTTTTTTTCCATCAGAAAGGGTGTGTGCCAGGGGCTTTTCCAAAAAAAGATGTTTGCCTGCCTTAAGGACAGCCAGCCCCATTTCACAATGAAGATAATTGGGGACAGAAACAAAAACCGCCTCTAATTCTTTATGAGCCAGAAAGTCTGAGTATCGAGTATAGACGGAAGCAGGGGAAGGAAGCGTTTTTTGAGCCGCATTCAATCTTTCAGGATGTGTATCGCACAGAGCCACAATTTCAACTGTGGGAAAACTTTTCAAGCATTCCAAGTGCCCGCGTCCCATATCTCCCAAGCCAATCATGCCCATACGGATCTTAGAAGGTGACATAAAATAGATTATAGGAACTTATCGATTGTAGTTTCAATACAAATATGATTAATGCGTGAGCATGATTGAAAAACCTCTTCTTCAGCTAGCTCAGGGAGGACAAACGGCTCAGGTTCCCATTTGGTTTATGCGTCAGGCGGGGCGATATTTGCCAGAATATCAAGAGGTTAGGGCCCAGCATAGCTTTTTGGGTGTATGCCAAAATCCAGAATTGGCAGCACGCGTGTCTCTTCAGCCCTGGAAGCGATTTGGCTTTGATGGGGTGATTCTTTTTTCAGATATTCTCATTCCAACATTGGCACTGGGAGTAGAGGTGGATTTTAATCCGGGGCCCATCATTCAAGCGCCCCTTCGAACAGCCCAGGACATCCGAAATCTGAAAGCTCAAGACCTTTTTGAAAGCATTCCCTATGTATTTCAAACCCTTCAGATTTTAAAAGCTGAATTATCCCCGTCTGCTACACTCATTGGTTTTGGTGGGGCTCCTTTTACCGTGGCTTCGTATTTAATTGAGGGGCGCCATTCGGAAGAGTTTTTGCATGTAAAAAAACTCATGAAAGAAGCTCCCGTTTTATTCCATATTTTGTTAGATAAATTATGTACGCTTTCGATTCACTATCTCAAAGCTCAAGTGCAGTCGGGAGCCGAGATGCTTCAGCTATTTGATACGTGGGCATCGCTTCTTTCCACGGAAGAGTATTTAGAATTTGCGTATCCGTATGAAAAAAGGGTGCTTGATGAATTAAAAATGGATGCCCCTGTTATTTTATTTGTCAAAGAAAGTAAAAGGTTTTTAAAAGAGATTAAAAAAATGGAAGCTCAGATTGTCAGCGTTGATTCTAGTCTATCGATGAGAGAGGCAAGGGGGATATTGGGAGAAAAAGTTATTCTTCAAGGAAACTTAGATCCTAAAATTTTAGCCTCAGCCACCCCAGAAGAAATTTGTCGAGAGACAAAAGCTATTTTAGAGCAAACAAAAGGCCAAGGACATATTTTTAATTTAGGCCACGGGATACTTCCTCATACACCCCTTGAAAATATTTCTTATGTGTTAGAAGAGGTCAGAAAGTTCAAAGTTTGATGAATAATAATCTTTTAGAGCTCATTCAAAAATATGATACGCAAGGTCCCAGGTATACAAGTTATCCAACCGTTCCCCATTGGAACCAACCTTTTTTGGCCCAAGACTATCAAAAAAAGTTAAGAGCTTTGCAAAAAAAAGAGTCTCAAACTCTAGCACTCTATACGCACATCCCTTTTTGTGAAGAAAAATGTTATTTTTGTGCGTGCAATGTTGTGATCACCCGAAAAAAAGAACAAGCAGATCTTTATCTGAAGTATGTAAAAAAGGAGTTGGCTCTTTTAGTGCCCTTTTTGGCTGCGTCACCTGTGACCCAAATTCATTGGGGAGGGGGAACTCCCACGTATTTAAGTTGCGAGCAAATGGAGGACTTATTTCATGAATATGAAAAATATTTTTCCATTTCTCCTTCTGCAGAAATTTCTTTAGAGCTGGATCCTCGGGTGACATCCTATGAACAATTAAAAACATTACGGCATCTTGGATTTAACCGCGTGAGTATGGGAGTGCAAGATTTTGATCCAAAAGTACAAGAAGCAATTCATCGCCATCAAACAGAAGAGCAAACTCAAAAGGCGTATGCGTGGTGTCGGGAGCTGGGTTTTTCTTCGGTGAATATGGATTTTGTGTATGGGCTTCCATTTCAAACACGTGACAGCTTTGAGAAAAATTTAAGAACGATAGTTGCTTTAGGGCCAGACCGGCTGGCTTTCTATAATTATGCTCATGTGCCTTGGCATGTACCCTATCAAAAACTGATTCCAGAGCATGCTTTGCCAACGGCACACTTAAAAGTAGAGCTTTTTGAATCTGCGCTTTCTATTTTTAAAGAAGCCCAGTATTTACCGATTGGGTTAGATCATTTTGCAAAATCTAACGACGAGCTGATTCGGGCGTTTGAAACACGAACCCTTCGTCGAAATTTTATGGGGTATACCACTCAAAAAGATTCGTTGCTTTTAGCATTTGGGGTATCTTCCATTAGTGATGTCGACGATGTCTATTCACAAAACTTTAGAAAACTGTCAGACTATTATCGGGCTTTGGATGAAGATAAGTGGCCTGTGATGAAGGGCCATGTATTAAGTCCAGATGACCGCCTAAGACGCCATGTGATTATGGAGCTTATGTGTGCGTTGGAACTTTCTATTCCTCGCGTAGAAAAACAATTTTTGATTTCTTTTTCTGAGACTTTTTCTAAAGAGCTTTTAGCGCTCAAACGTATGAGTGAAGAAGGATTTTTAACCATGGATTCTCAAAAAATTTCTGTGACAGAGCTTGGAAGAATATTTTTGAGAAATATTTGTATGGTTTTCGATGCATATTTGTCAAAAGAAGTCCTCTCTTCTTCTAAACAATATTCTCGTACGATTTAATCTATGAAACTGGGGGTACTTCTTTTAAATTTAGGGGGGCCATCTTCTTTAGATGAGGTGGAGCCTTTTTTATTCAATCTTTTTTCAGATCCGGATACGTTGCCTGTGCCTTTTTCTAGATGGCTTCAAAAACCTGTGGCCAGAGTGCTGGCAAAAATACGAAAGCCTTTGTCTCAGAGCTACTATCGTGCGATTGGAGGGGGCTCTCCTTTAAAAAAAATCACCTTAGAGCAGGCCCAAGCGTTAGAAGAAAAATTGAAATCTCCCAACGCGTGGGGTCATTTTGAAGACGTGCGTGTCTTTGTGGGCATGC
>JAHFEZ010000050.1 GCA_023248265.1 Deltaproteobacteria bacterium | reverse complement strand
AGTGGCTTGTATTCCTGTAAAAGCATTGACAGAAGCGGCGCCAATATATGATAGGCCTTCTAGTGACAAAGATTCATTGCTTTTGCAAGACCCTCGCGCAGGACGAGCGGGCACGGTTCCGCTGAAAGCGGAGAGCGAGTCCGAGCGGGAGCGCAAATTCCCCGCTGGGGAATTTGATAGCGTGTCTTGTAAAAGCAATGAATCTTTGTCATTCGAAGAGGTCATCGTAAAAATGGTGACCTCTCCCAATCTCTGCTCTCGCAAATGGATTTACAGACAGTATGATCACCAGGTGAGGACGGATACTGTGATCTTGCCAGGAAGTGATGCAGCTTTGATTCGTGTCAAGGGAACTCCAAAGGCATTAGCGATTACGACAGATTGTAACAGTCGATATTGTTTTAAGGATCCCTTTTTAGGGGCGCAATTGGCGGTAGCCGAAGCAGCCAGAAATTTAGCATGTGTCGGAGCTACACCTTTGGGGCTGACCGATTGCTTAAACTTTGGCAATCCCGAAAATCCCCAGACGATGTGGCAATTTCAAAAAGCTGTGGAAGGGATTTCTGAAGTTTGTCGTAAACTTTCAATTCCTGTGGTGAGTGGCAATGTGAGTTTTTATAATGAAACGAATGAAGAAGCGATTTATCCCACACCGGGCATTGGAATGGTGGGGCTTTTAAAAAATAGTGAGTTTCGAATGTCACATGCGTTTCAAAATGTGGGGGATGTCATTATTCTTTTAGGGGAAAGCTTAAGTTCTTCCCATGATGAAAATCTAGGAGGCAGTGAGTATTTAGCTTTCATTCACCAAAGTGAAGAAGGGATGCTGCCGAAATTGGATTTAAATCTTGAAAAAAATGTTCACAGCGTGGTTTTAGAATTAATCTCTCAAAAGCTCATTTATTCTGCTCACGATTGTTCTGAGGGTGGCTTGGTTCTTACACTTTTAGAAAGCGCTTTTCCAAAAAACTTAGGGGTTAAAATTCTCTATCCCAAAAATGTTCGAAAAGATGTTTTATTGTTTGGAGAGTCTCCTTCCAGAGTAGTTGTGAGTTGCTCTCAAAAAAATCTAGAGCATTTTAAAAACGTTGTTCAAAGACAATCACTTCCATTTGAAGTGATTGGGGAAGTTATTTTAAATGATTTTATATTTAATGAGGATATTCATTTAAACATGGAACTTTTAAAAAAGAATTGGGAGGAAGCGTTTGAATCCATACTTCATTAATCCAAAATTAAAAGAAGAGTGTGGTATTTTTGGGATTTTTAAACATCCTGAAGCTGCAAACCTTACGTACTTGGGACTTTATGCGCTTCAACATCGTGGGCAAGAGGGGGCTGGGATTGTTTCTTCGGATGGGTCTCGTTTGCGCATTGAAAAAGGGCTGGGGCTTGTGAATGATGTTTTTAAAGAAGAAAATTTATGTCGTCTGACGGGAGATTGTGCTATTGGGCATGTTCGGTATTCAACGTTTGGGGATGATGTTTTAAAAAATGTGCAACCTTTTTTGGTGAATATTGCTCAAGGATGGTTGGCCATAGCGCATAATGGTAATTTGACCAATGCTGTTCGTTTGAGACGAACCTTAGAGCAATCAGGCTCTATTTTTCAAACGACGAGCGATACAGAAATTATTCTTCATCTCATCGCCAGGTCCCAAAAAAAAGAATTTAGTGATCGTCTCATCGATGCCTTAAAACAAGTAAAAGGGGCTTTTTCTCTTTTATTTCTTTCAGAAAAATTTTTAATTGCTGTTCGTGATTCCTATGGGTTTCGTCCATTGCTTTTGGGGGAGTTTGGAGGTTCTGTTGTCTTTGCTTCTGAAACAGCAGCCTTTGATCTGATGGGCGCAAAGTTTATTCGAGAATTGGATCCTGGAGAGATTGTCATTGTGACTGATTCTGGAATGAAAAGTATCAAGCCTTTTCCACCTTCAGAAACAAAGCAATGTATTTTTGAACATATTTATTTTGCGCGTCCCGATAGTTTTGTTTTTGGGGCCAATGTGTATGAAGTGCGGCACGCTTTGGGTAGGCAGCTGGCCAAAGAAAAACCAGTATCTGCCGATATTGTGGTACCCGTACCAGATTCAGGTGTCCCTGCAGCGATTGGCTATGCGGAAGAATTAAAAATTCCTTTTCAAATGGGGATTATCCGAAATCATTATATAGGCAGAACGTTTATTGAGCCTGAACAAGCCATTCGGAATTTTGGTGTCAAAATTAAATTAAATCCTATTCGAGCAGTTTTGGAGGGAAAATCTGTGGCGTTGGTAGATGATTCTATTATTCGTGGCACAACGTCACAAAAAATTGTACATTTGCTTCGTCAAAATGGGGCCAAAGAAGTGCATCTTCGTATTTCTGCGCCGCCAACGACAGGGCCCTGCTTTTATGGCATTGACACACCTACGAAGTCAGAGTTAATTGCTTCATCAAAGTCTGTGCAAGATATTTGTGCTTTTATTGGTGCAGATAGTCTGGGGTATTTATCCCTGGAAGGGCTTTTGGACGTTGAACAAAAAAATAAACATAATTTTTGTACCGCTTGTTTTGACGATCGTTATCCACTTCTACCTGAAGACTAACCCTCTATGACACATTTCCTTCCTTGGCATATTGGTTTGTCGCTTCTTGCCGAAATCCAATTGGCTTTGGCGCTGATGCTGGGGATTCTTTATTGGATCCAAGAAAGAAGGCTTAAGAAAAAGACGGTTTTTGTTGGAGCCTCCATGCCTTCTTTAGAAGCGCTCGACAAGGTGCAATATCGATTGCTCCTCATTGGTTTTGTTTCATTGACGTTGGGGATTGGCATAGTTCTACTGGGGGCATCTCTGAAGCCTTCTCAAAGTTGGATGTTTTTGGGATGGTGTGTGTATGGGGCTATTTTATATTTGAGACGACTCAATGGATTTAGGGGGCGCCGTGTGCTTTGGTACTCCCTCATTGGATTTACCTTGGTTATTTTATCGGGCTTGCATGGATATCTGGGAGGAAGGCTTTTGTGAGTATTGTGGTTGTTGGGATGAGTCACAAAACAGCGCCTTTATCTATTCGAGAAAAAATTTATTTTTCTCCTCATGATTCTAAATCTTTTCAAGAACTCCAAAAAGTGAAAGGTGTGGAAGAAGGGTTGATTTTATCCACCTGCAATCGAGTAGAAGTGTGCGCAGCCATGCAAGAGGGTGAGGGCGTCACTCAAAATCTTTCTCGTTTTCTTACCCATTATCATGGATATCCTCCCGCCCAATTTTCTTCTTATGTGTATCAACATAAAGGGAAGAGCGCTATTCATCATATTTTTCGAGTAGCTTCCAGTTTAGATTCCATGGTGGTGGGAGAGTCTCAAATTTTAGGTCAAGTCAAGGCGGCCTATCGTACTTCCCAAGAAGCCAAAGTGTTGGGGCCCCAGCTACATCGTTTTTTTAACAGAGCTTTTTTTGTAGCCAAACGTGTGCGTACAGAAACAACCCTTGGAAGTCAGCCGGTATCTGTGGGATCTGTGGCAGCGCAACTGTGTCAAAAAATTTTTAAAGAGCTTACGAATAAGCATATTCTTCTCATAGGAGCTGGGGAAATGGTGGAGGCTATTTTGGACACTCTTATTCAAAGGGGTGTGCAAACTTTTTATATCGCCAATCGCTCTAAAGAGAGTGTCATTCGACTTCAAGGGCAACTTCAAGGGAAACTTCAAGAGCGTTTTAAGCAATCTTCTGTGACGGTTCATTATTTGTCTTTTGAAGAGTTAGATCGCTGGCTTTTTAAGATGGATGTGATTTTAGCTTCAACAAATAGCCAGAGTTTTCTTTTAACCAGGGCCATGATGGAAAAAGCAATTCAGCAACGAAAACAAAATCCCATCTTTTGTGTGGATATTTCTGTCCCAAGAAATATCGATCCAGAAGTTCATAATATAGATAATATTTATTTATATAATATTGATGACTTACAAGAAACAGTTAAAGAAAATCTTAAGCATAGAGCTTTAGAGGCGTTGAAGGCTGAAAGGATTGTTCAAGAAGAAGGCGATAAATTTTATGAAAAAATGCATCATTGGAACACGCGGCAGTCCACTGGCGCTTAAGCAAGCGCATTTGGTTCGTGAAAAAATGATTGAAAAATATCCTGCGCTAGATGTTTCTTTATCTGTGATTCAAACCACAGGGGATAAGCTCATGACTTCTTTACTTTCCGCTCAAGACAAGGGAATGTTTGTGAAAGAAATTGAAGAAGCCCTTTTAGAGAAAAAAATTGATCTAGCGGTTCATAGTCTAAAAGATGTGCCCATAGAAATTCCAGAAGGGTTAGACGCGTCACTTGTTTTGAAGAGAACAGAAAGTCGAGATGCGTTTGTCAGTCTTGAGTTTAAAAAGATCCAAGACATGCCTAAAGATGCGGTGATTGGAACCAGCAGTCTTCGTCGTAAAGTTCAACTTGCACATCGGTATCCCACTTTGACTATAAAGGACGTTCGAGGAAATGTTGACACACGCTTAAAAAAATTAGAGCAAGGCGTCATACAAGGGTTAGTATTGTCTGCGATGGGCTTAGAGCGACTTAATCTTCAAAATAAAATTTCAGAGTATTTAGATTTTATTCCAGCAGTAGGGCAAGGAGCTTTGGTGTTGGAAATAAGAAAAGAGGATTGTCGTCTTAAAGAGCTTCTTTCTTTTTTACATGATGAAAAAACAGCCCAAGAAGTTTTTTTAGAGCGCTTATTTTTAAAAAAGATGGGGGGAGGATGCCAAGTTCCCTTAGGAGCCATTGCATTCTGCGAAAAAAAAACTTTTTTCATGAAAGCGTTTATTGGGAGCCTTGACGGCAAAGAAATTTTAGAGCATAAAGTCAAAGGTTTGTTTGGCGATGCTGAAACATGCGTGGATTCTTTATCGCAAACTCTTTTAAATAGAAAGACATGGCAGTAACAAAAAGATTACCCCTCAAGGGCAGAACCATTTTAGTGACGCAAGCTCAAACGCAAGCCAAGCGTTTTACAACCTTATTAAAACAAAAAGGGGCAACAGTGCTTCATTGTCCTACCATTGAGATTATTCCTTTAGAATCCAAAGAAACAACTACTTTTCTTAAAAGCATTCAAGAGTATGATTGGCTTGTCTTTATGAGCCAAAATGCTGTGCATTATTTTTTTGAGCAATTAAAAAAACATAAAATTCGAAAACAAAGTATTCACGGCTGCCGGATAGCTGCTATTGGAAAAATAACCCGAGAAGCGCTCAAGCAGCACAAACTCAGAGTGAATGTGACGCCTTCTGTCTATCAATCTGAAAACTTGGCATCAGCGTTTAAAGGGAATATTGAAAAAAGAAAATTTTTAATTTTGTCGTCACTCAATGGACGGCCTGTTTTAAAAGAATCTCTAGAAAAAAAGGGAGCTCAAGTGAATGTATGTTCCTTATATAAAACGGTGGTGCCTGTAGAAAATGCCAAGATGTTGATAAAGTATATTTGTGAAGAGCGCATTGATGCGGTGACTTTTACCAGTCCTTCAACCTTTGAAAATTTTTTAACGCTGCTCAATCCCAATAGCCAGAGATCTTTGAGAGTGCATCTGGAGACTTTAACCATTGCTGCGCTAGGAGATGTGACTGCCAAAGCTGTGGAAGATCGAGGATTTCGTGTGCGTGTGAGACCCTCTGAATTTACAATTCCTTCCTTTGTAAATACGCTGAGTCGGGAGCTTTAACTAGAGCCATCATGTTTTCTGAAATTAGAATGCGGCGTCTAAGACACAGTGAAAATTTAAGACGTCTTGTTCGAGAAACATATCTATCTGTGGATCACCTTTTGTACCCTGTATTTGTTGTGCCAGGCAAAGGGGTACGAGAAGAAATTCCTTCTATGCCAGGAATCTATCGTTTGTCTGTGGATCAAGTCATTCGAGAGGTTCAAGAGGTAGCAGAATTTAAAATTCCAGGCATTTTACTTTTTGGTCAACCTCAGATGAAAGATGCCAAGGGCTCGGAAGCATATTCAGATCAGGGCGTGGTTCAACAAGCCGTTCGTGCAATTAAGTCTCAGCTCCTTCATGTGTTGGTGGCAACCGATGTCTGTTTGTGTGCGTATACCACGCATGGACATTGCGGGCTTGTGGATAAAAACCAAGTGCTCAATGACCCCACGCTAGAAGTGTTGACCAAAATTGCTTTGTCTCATGCGTATGCGGGGGCAGATCTTATTTCTCCTTCGGATATGATGGATGGGCGTGTGAGTGCCATTCGTTCCACTTTAGATGAGCATGGTTTTTCAGAGTCTCCCATTATGGCGTATTCAGCCAAATTTGCGTCTTCTTTTTACGGGCCTTTTCGGGATGCTCAAGGATCACTCCCTCAATTTGGAGATCGTCGTTCGTATCAACTCGATCCCGCCAATGGTCGCGAAGCACTACGTGAAATTGATTTGGATATCAGCGAAGGAGCTGATATTGTGATGATTAAGCCCGCGCTTCCGTATTTAGATGTGATTGCTCGGGCAAAAGACATGACCGATCTTCCGATTGCGGCGTATCAAGTGAGTGGAGAGTATGCGATGCTAAAGGCTGCGGCCCAAAAACAATGGTTAGATGAGGAAAAAACGATGATGGAATCTCTTCAGTCGATTCGTCGTGCCGGTGCCAATATCATTATTACTTATTTTGCAAAAGAAGCCGCCAAAATTCTTTCTAGATGACACCTAAACCCACCCTCTGTTTGATCGATGGCAGTTCTCAATTTTATCGCGCATTTTTTGCCATTAGATCTTTAACCACATCTCGCGGGCTTCATGTCAATGCCATTTATGGTTTTACCACCATGCTTTTAAAAGTTTTAAAAGAATTAAAGCCTGAATATGTTTCTATTATTTTTGATTCTGCTAAAAAAACGTTTCGCCATGAGCTCTATCCGGAGTACAAGGCCAATCGTGCCCAAATGCCAGACGATTTGGTAGAGCAGATTCCTTACATTAAAACCGTTGTGGATGGATTTAATATTTTATCTCTCGAAAAAGAAGGGTATGAAGCCGATGACATTATTGGAACGGTTTGTCACAGATTTAAAAAAGAAAATATCCATATTATTATTATTTCTTCAGACAAAGATCTCATGCAGCTCATCGATGATCACGTGATGATGTACGACACCATGCGGGATCGAAAGATTAAAGCCCCCGAGGTTAAAGAAAAATTTGGTGTTACACCTGATAAAGTAACAGATGTGTTAGGTTTGGCAGGGGATAGTTCTGATCATGTTCCAGGCGTTCCAAGCATTGGGCCTAAGACAGCCTCTGATTTGATTCAAAAATTTGGCTCTATGGAAAATTTACTTAAACACACAGAAAGCCTAGAGGGCAAAAAAAGAGAAGTGCTTGAAAAATTTAAAGAGCAAGCATTGCTGAGCAAAAAATTAGTAACACTTCATTGTGATGTGCCTCTTCAGTTCGCTTTAGATGATTTTAAGGCACGGTCTGTGAATCAAGATGCCTTGGTGAAACTCTTTTCTGAGCTTGAGTTTCGAAAATTAATACAAGAGCTTGGGCTTAAAAGTGAAGAGCTTCAGAAAAAATCAGTTCTGGAAAGAAATTATAAAACCATTACTACTCAAAAAGAGTTCGAAAATCTTTTAAAGAATTTGTCTTCGGCCTCTTATTTTGTTTTCGATACAGAAACCACCTCACTTAATCCTAGACAAGCTCAAATTGTAGGGCTTTCTTTTGCCTATCCGCTAGATTCCAAAACTCATGAAGCTTGTTACGTGCCCATCGGGCATAAAGAAGGCAAGCAGTTATCGGCCACTCTAGTCCTTGAAAAATTAAAACCTATTTTAGAATCTCCTCACATTCAAAAAGGGGGGCAAAATATTAAATATGATGTTTTGGTGTTGGCATCACAGGCAATTGAAGTGTCTGGCG
Organism: Deltaproteobacteria bacterium; assembly: GCA_023248265.1. GTDB lineage: Bacteria > Bdellovibrionota > JACOXK01 > 2-02-FULL-40-11 > 2-02-FULL-40-11 > JACPST01. The sequence continues at coordinate 1,249 of JAHFEZ010000050.1, read as the reverse complement.
TGGCCCAAGATTCCATGATTGCATCCTATCTTTTAAATCCTGCTGAGCCTCATAATATGGATGCTCTGTCTTTAAAATATTTAGAGCATCAAACCATTAGTTATGAGGAAGTGACAACTCAGAATAAAAAGCAAGTGACCTTTGATCATGTTCCCATTGATCTTGCGACTCAATATTCTGGAGAAGATTCCGATGTGACGTATCGCTTAATTGAACTTTTCAAAGGAAAGCTTAAAGAAGAAAACAGGACTTCTCTTTATGAAGCCATAGAAATGCCTTTGGTTTCTATTTTAGCGCAGATGGAAAGAGATGGCGTCAAAGTGGATATTCCTTTTTTAAAAAAAATGTCTCAGGAATTGGAGCGTGATAGCGCTCTTTTTGAAAAAGAAATTTATAAAATTGCAGGAGAGGAATTTAATATCCAATCTCCCAAGCAGCTCTCTCATATTCTTTTTGAAAAATTAAATCTTCCAGCAAAAAAGAAAACAAAAAAGGGAGGTGCTTTTTCTACGAATGTAGAAGTGTTGACGGAGTTGGCTGAAAAACATCCATTGCCAGCAAAAATTTTATCTTACCGAGAATTGGCAAAATTAAAATCTACGTATGTGGATGCGCTCATTGAGCTTTCCGATCCCAAGACGCATCGTGTACATACCTCGTATAATCAAACCATTGCTGAAACAGGCCGGCTTTCTTCCAGTGACCCCAATCTTCAAAATATTCCCATTCGATCAGATTTGGGACAAAAAGTGAGACAAGCGTTTATTGCAGAAATAGGGTGCGAGCTTTTATCTTCGGATTATTCTCAAGTGGAATTGAGACTTCTGGCTCACTTAAGCCAAGATGAAGCTTTGATATCTGCGTTTAAAGAAGATCAAGATATTCACACCCAAACCGCATGTGAAGTTTTTGGAGTTGCAACAGAAGGGGTGACGCCTGAAATGCGGCGGATGGCCAAGACCATTAACTTTGGGTTGATTTATGGATTGTCTGCCTATGGGTTGTCTGCCCAGCTCAAAATTTCTGTGAGCCAAGCCCAAGAATATATGGATCGCTATTTCTCACGCTATCCAAAAGTGAAATCTTATATTGAGACAACGGTTCAAAATGCCAAAGAAAAAGGGTATGTAGATACGATTCTGGGGCGCAGGCGCTATTTGCCAGATTTAAGAAGTGCCAATCCACAACTTCGGGGTATGGCTGAACGAATGGCGATGAATACCCCTATTCAAGGTTCAGCAGCGGATCT
>JAHFEZ010000074.1 GCA_023248265.1 Deltaproteobacteria bacterium | reverse complement strand
TGAAGCGCTCTGGCCATCGTTCGCCCCAGCTGCATGACTTCCAATGTGTGCGTCATCCGTGTGCGATAATGATCCCCCACAGGATTTAAAAAAACCTGGGTTTTGTGTTTTAACCGACGAAAAGCTTTGCTATGAAGAATCTTATCTCGATCTTTTTGAAACCGAGTCCTAAGATCACACTCTTTTTCTGGCTGTTTGCGGCTGGCATTAGAACTCAAGGCCGCATGGGAAGATAAAATCTTTTTCTCACGATCTTCTAAAAGCTCTCGAATCACCTGCATATGTTCCTTAATCTTTCAATTTATCTGGCAGTTTGGCGAGGAGTTTATCGGCTAATTTGGCGTAGTCAATCTGATATTGGCCTGTTTGAATGGCTTTTCGAATGCGATTGACCTTTTTTAAATCAATGTGGGAGGCTTTTTTTTCTTTATCAAAAAGAGTTTTATAATAGTCCAAATTTTTAATGAGCTTAAAGGGTGAGGTCTTTTTTTTGTCATCTTTCGACATAAAATTCTTGATCAGAGTATCACAAACCTATTGAAAATACAAATCTTTTACCCTATAGTGGCAGGCCATGAAAGATGAAAAAGCGAAAGATGAAAAAGCAACCCTTTTAGATGGCAAAAAATTGTCTCAAAAAATTTGTGCCACTTTGAAATCTAAAATTGAAAAATTAAAAAATAAAAAGCCAGGACTTGCGGTGGTACTCGTAGGAGATAACCCTGCTTCCCAAATTTATGTTGCTAAAAAAGAAAAAACAGCTCGAGAATTTGGATTTTACTCGGAAGTACATCGTTTGCCTGCCTCCGCCCAGGAAAAAGAAATTCTAAGTATTATCCAGCACTTAAATGATTCCTCTAAAATCCATGGTATCTTAGTTCAGCTGCCCTTGCCTGCCCATATTCAAACACAAATCATTCTCAATGCCGTATCTCCTTTGAAAGATGTGGATGGATTTCACCCTTTAAACTTAGGAAGACTTTTTATGGGAGATCCTTTATTTACCCCCTGCACACCTCAAGGAGTCATGGAACTTTTAAAAGAATATCATATTGAACTTTCAGGAAAATCAGCCGTTATTGTGGGACGCTCTCTTATTGTAGGAAAGCCTTTGGCCCATTTGCTTTTGAGCCAAAATGCAACAGTGACGATTTGTCATTCCAAAACAAAAAATCTAGAAGAGGTTTGCCAAAAAGCAGATATTTTGATTTCAGCCATGGGGAAACCTCACTTCATTAAAAATTCTTTTGTCAAAGAAGGAGCTGTGGTAGTAGACGTAGGAATTAATCGCTTAAATAAAAAAATTGTAGGAGATGTGGACTTTGAATCTGTTCAAAAGAAAGCTTCCTTTATTACACCTGTGCCAGGAGGGGTGGGTCCCATGACCATTGCTATACTTCTCCAAAATACATTAAAAAGTTTTGAAAGATCGATGTCATGAGTGAATTTAAAAAGCGGTTAGAAAATAACGAATTTGTCATTACAGCTGAAGTCTGTCCTCCCAAGGGCCCCAACACAGATGAATTTTTAAAAAAAGCGCTCCTGTTAAAAGACCACGTGCATGCATTTAACGTCACAGACAATCAACGCTCGGTCATGCGGTTGAGCGCCCTTGTTTCATCTTATCTTTTATGTGAAGCAGGATTAGAACCTATTTTTCAAGTTTCTTGCCGCGACAGAAATTCCTTGGCCCTGGAGTCTGACCTTTTGGGTGCTTATCGGCTGGGCATTCGAAATCTTCTTCCTTTAACAGGGGATCCCATTCGTGCGGGAGATCATCAACTGGCCAAAGGTGTTTTTGAATTTGAATCGGTCAAACTTTTGCAAATGATTCGAAAACTCAACAATGGATTTGATTTTTACGATAACCCTGTGGAAGGAAAAACAGAATTTTATCCAGGCGCGGTTGTTAATCCCACATCTGCCAATCTTACCCCTGTCTTAAAACGCATGGAAAAAAAGATAGAAGCAGGAGCTCAATTTTTTCAAACCCAGGCTGTTTTTGATTTAAAAGCCTTTGAAGCTTTTATAAAAGAAGCAGAAAAATTTAATACCAAAATTATTGCAGGCGTATTGCTTTTGCGCTCTCATAAAAATGTGAATTATATTAATAACCATGTTCCTGGGATCAACATTCCTTCTGCTATTAAAGAAGAGCTCAGAAATTCTTCTGATCCTTTGCAAACGGGCATTCGCATGGCAGGTCGACAAATTAAAGAGTTTCAAGGGCTGTGCCACGGAGCTCACGTGATGGCCATTAAACACGAAGAAAAAATTGTAGATATCTTAAACCACTATCAATCTTTATGCCGGTCTCTATGACGGTCATATGCCGGCCCTTATGAACGACACGCTTAAAAAAACGCCTCTTCATGGAAATCATCTAAAACTCAATGCTCGGATGGTGGACTTTGGCGGCTGGCACATGCCTGTACAATACACAAGCATCATCGAAGAACACGTGGCCACACGAACTCACGTAGGACTTTTTGATGTCAGCCACATGGGAGAAATTGAAATCACAGGCCCAGAGTGTCTTTCTTTTTTACAAAAAATAGTCACTCAAGATGTAGCTAAGGCCAAAGAGGGCGAGCAAGTTCAATATTCTTTGATGTGCACTCCTACAGGAGGCGTGGTGGATGACATTTTAATTTACACATTTTCTCCGACGCACATTTTTTTGTGCGTCAATGCCTCCAACATTGAAAAAGATTTTGAGTGGTTGTGTCAACATAGAGGAGCTCACCGTGTTGACATTCAAAATCGCTCTTCTGAATATGTTCAAATTGCCATTCAAGGACCCCATGCCCAGCCTCTTCTTCAAGAAATGACTTCTGTTTCTCTTTCCAAAATTAAATATTATCGTTTCACCAAAGGAAAAGTTTCCAATATCGACATGATCATCTCAAGAACAGGCTACACCGGAGAGGATGGATTTGAAATTTATTTACTTTCTGAAAAAGGCCCACAAATTTGGGAAGAACTTTTAGAACGAGGACAAAAGTATCACATCAAACCCTGTGGACTGGGAGCCAGAGACACGCTTCGCATAGAAATGCGCTATCCCCTCTATGGCCACGAACTGGGCCCAACCATTACACCTCTGGAAGCAGATTTAGAATGGGTGGTGAAATGGAACAAAGGAGATTTTATGGGCAAGGAAGCGTTGGTGCAGCAAAAAGAAAAAGGAATCCCTCGAAAGTGCGTGGGATTTGAATTGATCGATTCAGGCATTGCAAGACAAGGCTACACGCTTC
>JAHFEZ010000073.1 GCA_023248265.1 Deltaproteobacteria bacterium | reverse complement strand
GCCTCAAGCTCCTTATAAACAGCAAAGGACAAAATAGAATCTGAGGCATTTGTTGCTAATAGATTAAAGATTCCTTCTTTGTCCCCTCTTTTTTCTAAGATACCTATCAGCGTATCAAAAGCATTGCTTCTTGCTTGAGGAGAGGCTGAAGAATTGATGATCGAATTTAATCTATTAACAATATCATCCGAATCACTTTTTCCTAATTCATCCCAAGCTACTTTCTGTGCTAATATTTTTGTGGTAAATTCTTTTCTCTTTTTTGCATCACCCCATTCTTCATCAGAGAGTGGAGTTATTTCAGTTAAAGCTTTGTCCCATAATTCAGCCTTATCCTTATCCGTAGTAGTGTCTACTGTAGCTTCATCAGGGGTAGCAATATCGGAGCACCCTGAGTCCTTTTCCAGGCCACTCAAAACCCCATTTGTTTTTCTGGAGATATTTTCTGGCAGGCCCATCAATTGTTCATACAAAGAAAACTCTTCTACTTCTTCTCCCTGAGCTTTTCTTTGGAGATATTGCATGATTCGGATAATCTCAAACTCTCCAAGTCCTTCAGGAATATAAAAGGAGTAAGCGTCCCCCTCAGATGTTTTATGTTTATAGACATACGGAATTTTAAAGGCAGGTTCCCCTTCCAAAGAAGCTGGCACCAGAAAAACAGAGAAAATCATATTTGAATTCCAATTGGGGAGAAGATAACTCGACGGATTTGAAAAAACTTTGGCCACTGAAGGCGTTAAAATTGTATTTTCATCCAGCGCTGTCATAAAAGGATGTGGATTGGCTCCTCCCAAAGCTTTGGCAGAAAGTGGTTTTGTCCATCTCTTAACACGAAAAATCATGGGAGGGCTTTGTGTTATCAAATTTGCAAAACTGGCTTTTTTATTATGACGCTGAGAAATAATGCCATTCCATTTATTGGAAGTTTCTTGAGTATAAGGAATAAATCCTACAGGTGTCATAGAGGAATCTATGCCCCTCATATCCAACCCTTCTAAAAAAACAGGATCTATGGAAGAATCAAGGCCTCCCATATTGACCTTATATTTTTCAGCTATTTTTTTCTGTAGCTCCCACGCTTTGGAACTGGCAACTTCTCCTCGTCTTACTTTTTCGGAAAGTTGCATCATTTCTTCTTGTGCGCCCCTGGGTATCGCTTGAAATTGCCCCCCTTGATAGTTTCCCATCCCCAGAACTTGTCCTGAACATATGAAAGAATAAAACACAGGTGGCAAAAGACTTACTAAAAAAATAAAGTTGCTGGCCTTCATACCTTTACAATAGGTGCAAACCCCATACCACATGAGAATTGGATTAAAATACAGTAAAATCAATAGGTTATAAACTTAATCCAACTCTCATAATAGATATTTTTTAGACAATTTTTAAAGAGCTTTACATGGGAATAGGCGCTTATGTTTTAGTACTTCGATTAAAAAGTAAACAGTTATTTTGTATTTTGAAAGTGTCTATTTTAAAAAAAACACGCATTTTTTTTTCGTCTGCACCTGCTCATATTTTGAAATAAAAAGTATTTTCTGGCATACGGCTTGCATCTTTTTAGCTTAAACCATGGAGGTGCATAAAATGAAGTACACTACTTATATCATCGTTTTAACCGTATCGTTAGCCACAGTAAGCTGTTCAGGTCTTTTCAATAAAAACCCTTTTGAAGGGAAAAAAGGAAATGAAATCACTCAGGTCTATACCAGGGCTGTGACAGCCATCAAAGACAGCGAAGAAACTCCCCAAGAAAAAGCAGAAAGATTTGCATTGTTAGGACAATCTGCATTAGAAACTCCTCGATCTGCCCACTTGGCCATCGTGGCTTTTGAGGAAGCTTTAAAATTAGATGCAACTAATGCCAAAGCCAATTTTTACTCTGCCCTTTTATTGCCCCTTTTAAGTTTAAAAGGCGTTTCTATTCGAATGGCAGAAATTGTAACTCCAAAATATGCCCAAGAAGCTACAGAGTCCATTCTTAAAGGAATTCGTAGGATGGATATCCGTTCCGTGGTTTCAGATTTTCTTAAAGACGAAAAAGCAGGAGAGGTGTTTAAAACTCTTTCAGAATTACAACAATTTATGACAGGGCAATTATTGGCTACCTTAGAAGAATCTGAGCGACGATTAGAGATTGTTTCCAAGGATTCTAGTTTTAAAGTGACGTTTAATTATGAAAACTGGGGATACGCCAAACTTCATACCCTTAATCCTTTTAATACGACCGTTACTTTAGATCAGATCGAAGTCAAAAGTGCTAAAACAGCCATGAAAGGCATGGCCGTTTGGGTTAAAATAGCCGCTTCTTACAATTTGGATGATGCCTTGGCACTTCGAGACAAGTATCTTTCAAAAGACAAAGCAAGTCTAAAACACATGACGTTCAGAGATGTTGTAGAAGATTTAAAACAACATCCTAAACTTTTGACTCTAAATGCAAACGGCGCAGATCTCTTAAAGAGTGCCAGAGAAAATATCTCGCAAGCCGTAGAGAGCACAAAAATCATTGCCAACATGATTGGGACCAATGATGCAGAACGAGAAGGAAAGCTTATCCCCGCCTTCGGTAAATATGAGGACTATGCTGGGTGTCGAGTGGGTTCATGTATGGTCGACGATATTTTATCGGGGCCTGTTGCAGTTCCTGTTGGACAACACAAAAACCATGAAAACGAAAAATACAAAGAAAGAACTGTGTTGGTGGATGGAACGGTTATTTTTTATCACCCCATTTCAGATTTAAAGGCTCTATTGCCAACTGAATTTGATGCCTCTGGAAAATTAGCAAAATCATTTCCAGATGTCACCTTCGGTGGGATGGTACCTAATGGAGATTTACTAAGCACTTATTGCTCTACAGCTGACAAAGCCAAAAACTTTGATCTCCCCATAGAGTGTTCAAAATCTACTCAAAAGTAATTGACTCATCCCCCGGTCTCAAAGCCGGGGGATGATGACAATGTCCCCTATGAAAAAATGGATTTTTTTGGGAAACTTTTTCCTTCTGGGTGGCTTGCTCACAGAGCTTCCCGCCCAAGCAACACCTCTGTATCAAGGCAAAAAAGATCAATTCATTTTTAGGATAGATCGGTGGGCGGGCGTTCCTAAGCACCTGTGGGAAAATATCTCTCCAGGAGTTGCCAATCCTCAAGTGAACTTAAATCCCGCCATGGAAAAAGTTCTTTTAAACAAAAACAATTATCTGATTCCGGAATGGAAAAAGACGCCTGAGATGATTCATCATATTTACATTGTAT
>JAHFEZ010000049.1 GCA_023248265.1 Deltaproteobacteria bacterium | reverse complement strand
TGTTGGAACAATACGCCAGATACAATACAGAGCTTCGAAAACTTTCTGACATCAATCACGATCTCTTTGAAGCTACTCAACAGTTTCGAAGATTTGATTTTGAAATTCAAAGAGATGAAGATGGTCTCATGATGGGGTCTCCCAAAGATTGGTCTAAAAATATGAATGCCCGAAACGAAGCACTTTTAAGACTTTTAGATGCGACACAAAAAAGAAATGAAGCGATGACCAACATTGCCTACATGGTGTATAACCCAGCTTTATATCAGCGTATTATAAAACAAACTCCGACGGTTCCTATCTCTACCCCTCCCACTCGTGCTTCGCAACTGTGGCATGAATTTTTTATCAGACCTCTCTGGGCCGCAGAGGTTTTAGGGGCAGCTCCTTCTTTTGTGTCCGGTTGGAGAGGGATTTTAGAAGAAGAAAAAAGAAGGACTGAAAAAGAATTGGCTCAAAATAGACAAGAAAAGGTGAGATTGATGCCGCAAATTGAAAGGCTGGTTGCTTTAGATCCAGATGGGGTGCATGAAATTAATGTGCCTGTGCTTCAAGTTGAAGAACTCAACATGAAGGCCATTGCACTTCAAACGGATCAAAATTTAGAAAAAATTAAAAAAGCAGAAGAAACGGTCAAGGTCAGTATCAAAATGACACCCCAAGAAAAAGAAGAAACGTCCAAACAAATGACAGACTATCGTTTCTTGTTGTCACAACTTAAAGAAGAGGCTAAACAATGTGCCAATGAACTGGCAAAAGTTGAACGACTTCAACTTGAGAAACGAACGGAGTTTGAAATTTTCCATCATTTTAAACCTCAAGGGGAAAAACTTTTAGGACGCATGCCTTCTTCTTTATGAAACCTCCTTTCAAAGATGTAACTTTGGCCGACATTCAAGAAGCCCACTCCAAAATCAAAGATGCTATTTTAGAAACGCCTTTTAAGAAGTCTAATTATTTTTCTGAACTGCTTTCTAAAAACATTTTTCTAAAAATGGAAAATTTACAAAATACCGGAGCGTTTAAAGTCCGAGGCGCCAGAAATAAACTTTTGTCTTTATCTGAGGAAGAAAAGAAAAAAGGAGTCATTACAGCTTCGGCTGGAAATCATGCTCAAGGCGTAGCTCATCAAGCCAAACTCCTAAATATCACTTCAACCATTGTGATGCCAGAAGCTTCCCCCATGGGGAAAGTCATGGCCACCAAGGGCTATGGAGCCAAAGTGATTCTCAAGGGAGCTAACTACGACGAAGCTTACGAAGAAGCCTTAAACATTCAAAAAGAAACGTCCGCCACGTTTATTCACGCCTATGAAGACCCCGCCATTATTGCAGGGCAGGGAACCATTGGACTTGAGATTTTGGAAAAAAATAAAGAGGTGGAAGTTATTTTAGTGCCCATTGGAGGAGGAGGACTTATTTCTGGTATTGCTATTGCAGTTAAATCCTTAAATCCAAAAATTAAAATTGTAGGGGTTCAAGCTGCTGGGGCAGCCACCATGGCAGAGTCTTTAAAAAAAGGCACAGCCATCACTTTAGAATCCATTCACACCATGGCCGAAGGAATTTCGGTCAAAAAAACAAGTCCGTATACGTTTGGGTTCATCCAAAAATATGTGGATGAAATTGTAACTGTTTCCGACGAAGAAATTACGTTTTCTATTTTACAGCTTTTAGAAAAAGCTAAAACCGTTGTTGAAGGAGCCGGGGCCACAACCTTGGCGGCACTGCTGTCTCAAAAAGTAAAGCTTAAAGAAAAAAATGTGGTGTGTTTGTTGAGTGGCGGAAATATTGATGTGACGACACTTTCTCATATTATTGAGCGAGGACTGGTACAAGAAGGGCGAATGATGAGAATGAGTGTAACTCTGGATGACAAACCCGGAGCTCTTCATCAGCTCACCAAAGTGATGGCGGAACTCAAAGCCAATATCATGCAGGTGAATCACGATCGCATGCTTTTAAATCTTCCTTTCGGAAAAACCCGCGTTCTTTTGACACTCGAAACCCGAGGCCTAGAGCATATCGAAGAAATTCTTCACAAGCTTCAAGCTTCGGGATATAGTGTCGAACGTCATGACACGTAAAGATATCGTTATTCTTCCTGGCAAGCGAACAGCATTCGGAGCTTTTGGTGGAAGTCTCAAAGATTTTACAGCCAATGATCTGGGTGTGTTTGCTGCGAAGGGGGCGCTAGAAGCAGCCGGTGTAACGCCTAACCTAATTGACCACGTTATTTTTGGTAATGTGGCGCAAACTTCTCAAGATGCTGCATATTTGGCGCGCCATATTGGCTTAAGAAGTGGTGTTCCTGTACCCACGCCTGCCTATACGGTCAATCGTTTGTGTGGCTCTGGATTTCAAGCAGTCATCAATAGTGCAGAAGAAATTTTATTAGATGAAGCAGACATGGTGCTTACCGGGGGAACAGAAAACATGAGCCAATCTCCCTATGTGGTGAAAGGGGCTAGATGGGGAATTCGGATGGGCTCGGCAGAGCTCCAAGATTATTTGTGGGCGGCGCTGACAGATACCTACACAGGATTATCTATGGCTGTCAGTACCGAAGAGCTGGCCAAACAAAAAGGAATTTCGCGGCAAGCGGCCGATGAATATGCACTCCGGAGCCAAGTGGCCTATAAAAAAGCGTTTGAAGCCGGATTTTTTAAGGAAGAAATTGTGCCCATTGAAATCAAAGATAAAAAAGGAAACAAAGTTTTATTTGAAAAAGATGAGCATCCCAAACCTGATACAACGTTAGAAGGGCTTTCAAAACTTAAACCTTATTTTGTTGAAGGAGGCGTTGTGACAGCTGGCAGTGCCAGTGGGATTACCGACGGAGCAGCGGCCATGGTCGTCACAACTTCCGAGCGTGCCAAACGTGAAAATTTAAAACCCATTGGGAGACTTTTAAGCTGGGCCGTTTCAGGATGTGAGCCTAAGTTTATGGGGATTGGGCCCGCTCTGGCCATTCCCAAAGCTCTTCAAAAGGCGGGGCTGTCTTTAAAAGAGATTGATTTGGTAGAAATCAACGAAGCTTTTTCGGCTCAATATTTGGCGGTGGAAAAAGAACTAGGTTTGAATCGCGAAATCACCAATGTCAATGGAGGTGCTATTTCGGTGGGCCATCCCTTAGGAGCCTCGGGCGCGCGTATCACGCTTCATGTGCTCTACGAACTTCGCCGACGAAAGAAAAAATATGGCATCGGTTCTGCGTGTTGTGGCGGCGGCCAAGGTGTTGCCGTCCTCGTCGAAGCTCTTTAATCGTATTGACTGTGATATTGACATAGATATGTATCATGGTAAGATGAGGGCATGAGTAAGGTTAAAAGAATCACAGCCAATCTTCCCTTTGAGCTATTAAAGGAAGCTACAGAGATGACGCATCAAGGGATTACGGAAACCCTCATTTTAGGTCTCATGCTTATTCGGCGTTCTGCGGCATATAAAAAAGCACAAGAATTAAAGGGTAAACTAAAGCTTAGGATCAATTTAAATGAAAGTCGCGAGCGCACTCGTCGTTGATACTTCTTCCTGGATTTCTTATTTTTCTGGTCAATGTAAACAGGAAGAAGAAATTGATTTGGCCTTGAAAGAAGGAAGAGTGTTTCTTTCTCCTTTGGTGGCAGCGGAGCTCCTAAGTGCGCGGCTTAAAAGCCATGAGAAAGAAAAGCTAATTAACTTTTTGTCTAATCTTCCTCTGTGTGCATCATCTCTAGATCATTGGATTCGAGTGGGTGAATTGCGTGCAGAGTTGCTTTCCAAGGGACTAAAAGTTTCTACTCCAGATACCCACATTGCACAATGCTGTTTAGATTTAAATTGTTATCTTTTGACGGAAGATAAAATCTTTATTCATATTGCAAAGAGTGTGTCACTAAAACTTTTATAAAGGATGGGGTTTATGAGTGAGGGATATGAACACGAACTTGGGCATGCTGTTCAATATTTAAAATCCCAAGAAGCCATAGAAAGTATCCAAGCAGATCCTTATTGGCCTAAATGGAATTGTCCATGGTGGTATATGACCCTTATGTGGGAAATGGGAGAGGTTTCCAAAATTCCTCAAGTTATCATAAAAATAATGATAAAAGCTTTGGATGGTCATTATGTAAAAATATTTCCTGTTCACTCTTCTGAGTTTTCAAAAGAAATTGATATTCATCGACAAACAGCTTGTCACTGTGCGCTAGGAACAATGTATCAAGTTTTGAGTAGTTATGGTGTAAATGTAGATGAGAAATTGCCCTGGATTCGATCGTGGTTTTTAAAATATCAACTTCCAGATGGAGGGCTTAATTGTGACAACAATGCTTATACAAAAGAAAATCCCAAAAGTTCTTTGATCTCAACTCTACCTCCTTTAGAAGCCCTATTGTTCTATACAAAACGTTCCTTTACCAAAGAGGAAGAAAATTTTTTAGATAAAGGGGCAGAATATTTATTGAAACGAAAACTATTTCGATCCATCAGTAAAAAAGGGATCATTATTAATGAAGAATGGTTAAAGTTAGGTTTTCCAAGGTTCTATGATTACGATATTTTACGAGGGCTTTATTTTATCGCGCATTGGGCGAAAATTAGGAAAAAGGTAATTCCGTTAGCTACGATAGAGGAAGCTATTCAAATAATTAAGAAATCTTTTCCAAATGATATTCTTTTTTCTCAACGTAAAATGTGTATGGGAGATAACACTCTGGTTAGAGATGAAAAAAAACAATGGTTAAAGAAATTTCAAGATGCTTCTTCATTTGAACTTCTTAATGTCGTTAGCTCTTTAAACAAACCATCAAAATTTCTCACTCAAAGATGGGAAAAAGTAAAAAATTTTCTTTCTAATACCCAATCGCTTTAAGAAGGACGCGTTTTTTGCGTTAGCCGTCGAATTCGGCGTAAAAGACTTGCTGCCATGTTCCTAAGTCCAATTTTCCTTATAGGGTCACATTTTCCTTATAGGTGCCAAAGACTTCTCTTAAGCTATCTGCAATTTCTCCCAGTGTCGCATGGGATTCCACAGCGTCTAAAATTTTGGGAATTAAATTTTCTTGGCTTTTGGCCGCTTCTTTTATTTTTAAAAGAACGGTTTCCACTTTTTTTGTATTTCTATTTTTTTTAAACTTTTTTAACTTTTCAATTTGTTTTTTCTCTAACTGTGGGCTCACCTTTTGAACTTTTATTTTTTCTTCTTTTTCAAGTGTAAAGGCGTTCACTCCCACAATAATTTTTTCTTTCGCTTCGATCTTTTTTTGATATGCAAAACTTTCTGCTTGAATCTCTCGTTGGAGATAGCCATTTTGAATGCAAGCAATCACACCTCCTTGGGCATCTATTTTTTGAATATACGCCTTAGCTTTTTCTTCTATTTCGCTTGTCAAAGATTCAATGGCATAAGCCCCACCCAAAGGATCAGCGATGTCACACACTCCCGATTCGTGGGCAATGATTTGTTGGGTACGAAGCGCAGCCCGAGCGGCTTCTTCCGTCGGAAGTGAAAGGGCTTCGTCATAGCTATTGGTATGCAAGGATTGGGTCCCACCCAAAACAGCAGCCAAGGCTTGAAGCGTAACCCGAGAAATATTATTGGTGGGTTGTTGAGCTGTCAAAGAAGAGCCGGCTGTTTGTGCGTGAAAACGTAACATGCAAGATCGTTCATTTTTTGCATGAAAGCGTTCTTTCATGATTTTTGCCCAAAGACGTCTGGCGGCGCGAAATTTGGCAATTTCTTCTAAAAAAGTGTTGTGTACATTAAAGAAAAAAGAAAGTCTTGGGGCAAAGTCATCCACGTCCAAGCCTGCTTGTAGAGCAGCGTCTACATAGGCAATGCCATTGGCCAAGGTAAAGGCTATTTCTTGAACAGCAGTTGAGCCTGCCTCTCGAATGTGATAGCCAGAAATAGAAATTGTATTCCACAAGGGCAGCTGATCTTTGCAGAATTTAAAAATATCCGTAATAATTCTTAAAGAAGCTTCCGGCGGATAAATATAGGTTCCTCGAGAAATATATTCTTTAAGAATGTCATTTTGAATGGTGCCTTGAAGTTTGGTGAGAGGTACTTTTTGAGTTTTAGCCACCGCTATGTAGAGACAAAGAAGAATCGAAGCGGTAGCATTAATTGTCATGGAGGTAGAAACTTCTCCCAGAGGAATTCCTTTGAGAAGCGTTTTCATGTCCTCGAGTGTGTCGATGGCCACTCCCACCTTTCCCACTTCTCCTCGACTCATGGGATGGTCAGAATCAAATCCCATTTGTGTGGGCAAATCAAAGGCCACACTTAACCCTTTTTGGCCGTGCTTTAAAAGATAATGATAACGTTGGTTGGATTCTTCGGCTGTCCCAAACCCCGCATATTGGCGCATGGTCCAAAGTTTGGTGCGATACATTTCGGGTTGAATGCCTCGGGTAAAAGGAAATTGGCCGGGTTTTTCCATGTTATTCAATCAAAAGTAAATCTACACCCGCATCTACCGTTTTTCCTTCTTTAACTTTAATTTCTTTGACTTTCCCAGAAGAGGGGGCTTTGAGTTCATTTTCCATTTTCATCGCTTCCATAATGATAAGCCCTTGACCCTTGGTGACGGCATCTCCCACCTTAGCCAAAACTTTGATAATTTTCCCTGGCATCCGAGAGATAATCTTTTTTTCTCCAAACTCTTTAAGTCTGGCTGAAGTAGATTTTTGATGGATGAGTTCGACACAATAAAGATTGCCTCGAGAAAGGACGTTATAGAGATTGTCTTTGCTTTCAATATCAAATTCGTAGGATTTTCCTTTATAGAGGAGAGAATACCCCCCTGCCAGTTTGTCAATAACATCAACGTGAAAAGGGTCTCCTTTATCGATGGTGACCAAATAGCCACCGCCATTTCGCATGTCTTCTTCGAGTTTGACTTTGTGGGGTTGATCTCCAAAATAAGCGTCAAAAATCATTGCTATAGAATTCCTCTTGTAAAATGTCTCAAAGACTCTACTCGGGCTTCTCTGAGCCACGGAGATATGTGAAACTCTTCTTGAACAAAGGCCAGACTTGCTTTTCTTTTTTTATAAGCGTCGATAGCTGCAGCAACCAAAACCATATTTCGAAGAGGCTGAGCGGGCTTTGTTTTTGGAATTTTAAATTCTTCATCAATAAAATGAGTATCATATTTTCCATGAATAAAATGCTCCATTTGAACCACCTGGCGGTGGAAAATGAGATTGGTGCGAATGCCTTGAATAACGAATTCTTTCAATACGCGAGACAGACGATGTACGGCTTCTTTGCGAGAAGCACCCCACACGCATAACTTTCCAATTAAAGGATCGTAATAAATAGGAATTTCACATCCCAAGTACAGGTAGCTATCCAGTCTCACAAAGGGGCCTTGTGGGATACGGTAAGAAAGAATTTTTCCAGGGCTGGGAAGAAAATTATTGAGAGGATCTTCTGCATAGATCCGACATTCAATGGCATGTCCCTTTTGAGAAATATCTTTTTGTTTAAAAGGAATGGGATGGCCTTGGGCAATTCTGATTTGAAGTTTTACAATATCAACACCTGTGACCATCTCTGTAATGGGGTGTTCAACTTGGACGCGCGTATTCATCTCTAAAAAATAAAAATTTTTCTTTTTATCGACTAAAAACTCAAAGGTTCCGGCATTCGTGTATTTAATCGCTTTGGCAGCTTGAAATGCAATTTTACATATTTTCTCTCGGAGTTTGGTATCGATATAAGGAGAAGGGCTTTCTTCAATCACTTTTTGATGACGTCTTTGAATGGAACATTCTCTCTCGAAGAGATGAATGACGTTCCCCTGGTGATCTCCTAAAATTTGAATTTCAATGTGGTGTGGGCCTTCTAGATATTTTTCGATATAAATTGTGTCATCGCCAAAGGCTGCTTTGGCTTCTCGTTGGGCGGCTGCCAACGATTTTTCTAGATCTTTTTCATGAGAAACGATGCGCATTCCTTTGCCGCCACCCCCTGCAGAGGCTTTGACGACAACCGGGTACTCTAATTTTTGTGATATTTTTTTGGCTTGGAGTAAAGACCGAATAGATTCTGTTGTTCCTGGAACAACAGGTATGCCGGCTTTGACCATCGTTTCTCGAGAGGCTACTTTATCTCCCATCAGGCGCATAACTTGGGGGGAAGGGCCAATAAACACAAGCCCTGCTTCTTCGCAGGCGAGTGCAAATTCATCGTTTTCAGATAAAAATCCATAACCAGGATGGATGGCATCCACACGGGCACGCTTTGCGATTTCAATAATTTTTGGAATGTTGAGATAACTTTCTGATGCAATGGGATTTCCGAGGGGATAAGCTTCATCAGCCAAAGAAATGTGGGAGCTTCTACGATCGGCATCAGAATAAATGGCGACAGCTTCTATGTCCATTTCGTGTAAGGCACGAATGACACGAATGGCAATTTCTCCTCGGTTAGCGACCAAAACCTTTTTGAAAAGTTTAGGCATGGTTACAGAGGGATATTTCCATGTTTTTTGGGGGGGAGCGCCTCACGTTTGTTCTTGAGCATCTCTAAAGCTTTAATGAGCTTATAGCGTGTGTCTTTGGGAGAAATAATTTCATCCAAATATCCAAGCTCTGCTGCTTTGTAGGGATTGGCAAATTTCTCTCGATATTCTTGAATGAGCTCTTCTCTTTTTTGTTCAGGTTGAGCGGAGGCTTCAATTTCTTTTTTAAAAATAATATTCACAGCTCCATCGGGTCCCATAACTGCAATTTCAGCTGACGGATATGCATAATTAATATCGGCTCTTAAATGTTTGGATGCCATTACATCATAAGCGCCCCCATAGGCTTTTCGAGTGATAACGGTAATTTTGGGAACGGTTGCTTCGGCATAGGCGTAGAGAAGTTTCGCGCCATGCTTAATGATAGCGCCATATTCTTGTTCCGTTCCGGGCAAAAATCCAGGAACATCCACCAGGGTGATCAAAGGAATATTAAATGCATCGCAAAATCTTACAAACCGAGCAGCTTTGAGCGAAGCTGCAATATCAAGACAGCCTGCCAAAACATCGGGTTGGTTGGCGACGATACCCACGGAGCGGCCATTCAATCTAGCAAATCCTATGACAATATTGGGGGCGTAGTGTTGTTGGATTTCAAAAAACTTTTCGTCATCTACAATGTTATGGATGATTTTTTTTACATCGTAGGGTTTTTTGGAATTATCCGGAATAATATTTTGGAGTTCGGCATCCGCTCGCTTAGGATCATCTTGCGTTCGTGCGCGTGGGGGATCTTCCAGGTTATTAGAGGGCAGAAAGCTTAAAAGCTCTCGAATCATCTGAAAACAATGTTTTTCATCATCCGTTGCAAAATGGGCAACCCCACTTTGACTATTGTGTGTCATGGCCCCACCTAATTTTTCTTTGGTCACTTCTTCGTGCGTCACGGCTTTAATCACTTCGG
>JAHFEZ010000048.1 GCA_023248265.1 Deltaproteobacteria bacterium | reverse complement strand
ACCATGCGGGATTCTTTTTGATCAATCCGAAGACGCCACGGAATTTCTTGCTTCCCTCCTTCCCACTGAAGCCCTAAGGCGCGAAAAACATTTTGAATCGTTGCGCTTGAAGTCTTCTGCCTTGTTTTAAAATCTTTCTCAGCTCCAAATTCTCCTAAAATCAGTACTCTTTTGTCCTGTTTGATTTGCCTTTCTAGCCACGCACAATAGGCTTGAGCATTGGCCATTTGATCATCATCAAACCACGTTATAATCCCTCGATATTTTTCCATCCTGGCATCGTCTGGAAAAACACCCTGATTCACATCCCAATAGGTTACTTTCAGACCTAAGTAATTCAGTGGCATTTCAGCATAATAAGAAATAGGATTTCGATCCTCTCGATATTCTTTACTCACAGCTGTTTCTTGCTTGCCCTTTTTCCCAGCCTGTGGATTTTCAAATCCGCGGGAACTCGGCTGTTCTTGTTTTTCTGAGCTGTCATAAAGCGCCAAAATATCTCGCTTAAATTCGACACGGGCGGCATATCCATAAGAGGGAATCATGAGAAGAAATACAAAGATTCCAGCTATTTTGGTACATACATCTCGCATGATATGATAAGTATACCTTAACATTATTGTTTACTTGAATGTTTTTTTTACCGTATACTAAATATTAGGAGGTGTTTCATGAAATCCAAATTAATCTTAAGTGTATTGATGTATTTTATATTAGCATCTTTTGTTTTTGCAGCCAAAATCCCAACTCCGAAAGGAATGGAAACCACAAATAAAGAATTAGGTATAGGAGGCTCTATCGGACATGGACTACAAAGTGGTGGGGTGGGTGTTGTTGATCTCTTTGGGGAATACCGACTGGCAGACTCCCCCCTCTCAGGACGAGGAGGAATTTATATTAACTTCACAGGAACTTATGCCGCCTATGCAAAAGGATATTACAATGCCACTCTTTCAGAAGTAAATCTTTTTTCACCTGCAAAACTTTTAGGATTTGTTGGCGGAGGCTTGGCTGGACAAAGTAGCATGGATGGTGTTCTCATTACTGCTATAGGACTCAATATGTTATTCAATCAACACCCCTTGGGTATTTTTCTTGAATTCTGGCCTAATTTTATTTTACGAGGAGGCTTTGAAGCACATCTTCCCTTGTCCCTTGGGGCCACTTATTACTTTTAGTTAAAAAGAAATTTCTCTTTACTTCTCTTTTTTATTTCCTTTATACTATTTCTTATTCTGTACTTTTAACAAAAAGGAGATTGTTATGAAAAAACTGATATTCTTAAGTATGGTAGTTTTATGGGTGAGTGCTTTTTATGTCACCTCTTATGCCGCGGCACCCGCTGCTGCTATGACCAAAAACTCAGTAACTTTAGACGCTGATTTAGGAAGCATTATTGGAGCGTCAGCGACGGGTGAGTTTGGTTGGCCTGTCAATGTATCGGTAGGAGGAGGCTATGATTTTGCAGACGGTAGTGGAACAGGCTTTATCAATAGCAACTACACCATGAAAAAAGCGATAGATCCACTCGATGTATCTATAGGAGCTGGATACCGCTACAGCAACACATCCATAGGCGAGGCCATTTTAGGTGCTACCTACCCATTAAAAGACAAATGGGTTGTAGGAGCTAAAACTCACCTTGGATATGGTTCCGGCTTCAAATGGGCTGCCTATGCTACGATAGGGTATCCATTCGATATATAATTTTTAGTTATAAAATATAAAATTTCCCCCGCTAGATTCCTCGCTTCGCTTGGAATGATATGCGGGGGAAGTTTTTTTCTTAAATTCGTACGACAAATTTATGTCCAAAGCTTCTCTCTTTGATCTAGAATATGTCATCTTTGATTTTGAAACTACCGGCTTAGAAGCAGATAAAGACGATGAAATTATTGAAATTGGAGCCTTGAAGCTGAAAGGGACAGAGCCTACGGGTGAAACCTTCACCTCCCTCATCAATATTCAAAAAAAAATCCCTGAAAAAGTGAAGGCCATTCATGGCATCCAAGATGAAGACATAAAAGACAAACCCACCATTGAAGAAATTTTTCCAAAATTTTTAAATTTTTTAGGCCATAAAATCCTGATTGCCCATAATGCAGAATTTGATCTGGGCTTTATTAAAAAAAACTTAAAACGATTTGGACATCTTTCTTTTCCAAATCACTGTATTGATACACTCCAACTTTCTAGGCAATTTTTTTCTTATGAGAAAGGTCATAGTCTCAATGCCATTGCCTCTCGTTTTGAAATACCCTTGGATAAGGATCGCCATCGCTCTTTGGGAGATTGTTACCTCACAGCAAAAATATATTCAGAGTTTTTAAAAGCCCTCAAACGAAGAAAATGTGCAACATTGGCAGCCATTAAGTCTTGTATTTTTTCTCCTCCGAAGTTGTATACCTCCATCCAACCGCAGGAACTGACACTTTTATAAATGGATGTCATCCTCGATCAAAGACCTTATCTTAAAAAAATTGAACAGGTTGTCCAAGACTTAAAAACCCATTTACATGATGGGCTCACAGAAAGTGAAGCCCAAAGACGCTTGGAAGCCTTAGGGCCCAATACCCTTCCCATTCGAAAAGGGCTGTCTGCTTTAAAGCTCCTTTTAAAGCAGCTTAAGGATTTTATGGTACTCGTGCTCATTGCTGTTTCTTTGATTTCTCTTTGGGTACAAGACATCAAAGACTTTGTTATTATTATGGTGGTTGTCGTTATTAATACCCTCTTAGGATTTCTTCAGGAATATAAAGCAGAAAAAACTATTGAAGCTTTAAAACGCACCGTCTCTCCGAAAGCCAAAGTCATTCGAGAAGGAAAATATCAAATGATTTTGACCGGCAAAGTTGTTCCCGGAGATATTTTGCTCTTAGAAGAAGGCGATCTCATTCAAGCCGATGGAAGAATTATTGAAGTTGTCAATCTGGCTACACAAGAATCCTTTATAACCGGCGAGCCCTTCCCCATTGAAAAAATCACCCGAACACTTCAAGAACGAGAATCTAAAAATTTAGGAGATCGAAAAAACATGACCTATCGAGGCTCCCTCATCTCAAAAGGTCATGGCAAAATGCTGGTCACCGCCACAGGAAAAGACACCGAACTTGGCAAAATCGCACATGTCATCCAAGAAATTAAAGATAAACCCACACCCTTAGAACTTAAACTTCAAGTATTAGGAAAAAATCTGGTCATGCTCACCATCATTCTTTGTCTTTTGGTGGCCACCATTGGTATTTTGCGTGGCCTTGAAACACTCATGATGATTAAAACCGCCATTGTCTTAGGAATTGCTTGCATTCCCGAAGGGCTTGTGGCGGTTGTCACCATTGCCTTAGCCTTAGGTACACAACGCATGTCTCGAAAAAATGCTATCATTCGAAGACTCCCTTCTGTGGAAACTCTAGGATCTGTCACCACCATTTGTTCGGATAAAACAGGCACTCTCACCCAAGGGAAAATGGTTGCCCAGCTTATGTATTTGAATGATCAATTGTTGGCTGTAGATGATGAAAAACTCTTCAAAGACCCCACACCTGATCTTCAATTATTTTTGACTCTGGGGGTTTTGTGCAACAATGCCACACTTCAAAAGAAAGGCTCTGAATGGGAAGTTTTTGGAGACCCCACTGAAGGCGCTCTTCTTCTTTTAGGAAGCCGCGCGGGATTTCTGGAAGAATCTCTGTCACGCTCCTATACCTTTTTAAAAGAAGCTCCTTTTGATGCCAAAAGAAAATGCATGAGTAAAACCTATGAGTATTTGCCTAACCATACCTATATGCTTTTTGTCAAAGGAGCTCCAGAGCAAATCTTAAAAATCACAGATCGTGAACACATCCAAAGTCAGTGTCTTCCCCTCAGTGAAGAAAAAAAAATAAAGTTACGAAAGCATGTGAATGATTTGGCCAGCAAAGGGTATCGCATTTTAGCGTTGGCTTACCGATCCTTAGAAGAAGCCGAAAAAGAACCAGACCCCTTAACACTCGAAAAAAATCTTATTTTTATAGGATTTGTGGCCCTGGCAGATCCTTTAAGAGAAGAAGCTTTCGCTTCTATCGAAAAATGTCGTACCGCAGGCATTCAAACCCTGATTGTCACGGGAGATCACCCTCAAACGGCTGTACACATCGCCCAAAAACTTTCTCTCATTCAAAAAGAAGAGGAAGCCATCAATAGCCAAAAATTAGAGCTCTTATCTGATGAAGAATTTGACAAACAGCTTCCAAAATATAAAGTTCTCTCTCGTGTTTCTCCCCTCTCAAAACTACGCATTGTAGAAAGTCTGCGTCGACAAGGGCAGGTGGTGGCCATGACAGGCGATGGCGTTAATGATGCGCCTGCCATCAAACGCGCCAATGTCGGCATTGCCATGGGCACGGGAACAGATGTGGCCAAAGAGGCTGCAGATATTGTACTCTCAGATGATAATTTTTCAACACTGGTGGCCGCGATTGAAGAAGGCCGAACCATTTATAATAATATTTTAAAATTTATTCGCTATCTCTTGTCTTGTAACATGGGAGAAATTTTTATGATGCTCATGGCTCTCATTGCAGGTCTTCCCCTTCCTTTTTTACCCATTCAAATTCTTTGGCTCAACCTTGTCACCGATACTCCTCCGGCCTTGGCTCTGGGAGTAGATCCCACACCTCCAGATTGCATGAAACGCCCGCCTCGCCATCCGAAAGAACCTCTTTTTTCCAGACATCTCATGAATGATATTCTTCTCAATGGCTTTGTCATGGCGTGCATTACGTTGGGCCTTTTTATGCTTGAGATTTACGTCTTCAAGGCAGACTTGATCAAAGCTCGGACGGTTGCTTTTTCTGTTTTAGTCCTCACACAACTGATCCACGCTTTTAATTGTCAAGATGAAACCCAATCCATTTTTTCAATTGGATTTTTTACCAATAAATACCTCGTAGGCGCCATCTTTCTCTCCATCGGACTTCTTTTAATTGGAATGTATTTACCTTTTTTAAAAGAAATCTTTGGACAAGAATCTTTAGTTCCCATCGATTGGGCCTATGTCTTAAGCGCTTCCTTGGGTATTATTGCTTTCAATGAAATTTTAAAATGGCGGAAAAGACTTAAGGCGCTCGTGCCGTAATTACTAAGTTAAATACTTAATAAACAGTGCGGCCAGCCCTAAAAATGAAAAGAATCCAAAACAGTCTGTAAAGGTTGTTACAATGACAGCAGAAGCAATGGCTGGATCTATTTTGATTGCTTTTAATCCAATGGGGACCAAAACCCCCACCAATGCTGCAATAAAAAGATTCCCAATCATCGAAAACATTAACACAACACCCAACATGGGAATCCCTTTCCAATAATAAGCTACAATCGCCATCACAAAGCCATTGATGACTCCATTGGAAATCCCCACTTGCAACTCTTTCACAATCGCCTTCCAAGTATCTTGAATCGTTAATTCTCCTAATGCAAGACCCCGCACCATAATGGTGAGGGTCTGCGATCCTGCAATCCCTCCCATACTCGCTACGACAGGTAAAAAGGTGGCCAGCATAACAACTTTTTGAATCGTCCCTTCAAAGATATTAACCACTTGTGCTGCCAACACACAGGTGGCCAGGTTAATCAAAAGCCACAGGGCTCTGGTTTTAATAGATTTTTTAACCGGTGTAAAAACCCGCTCATCTTTTTCAACTCCGGCCATTCGATACATATTTTGTGTGGCTTCTTCTTGAATCACCCCCATTACATCATCGACGGTAATGACACCTAAAAGTTTTTTTTCTTCATCCACAACGGGTACCGCCAAAAAATTATGACGTGTGATGAGCTGTGCCACATCTGTTTGGCTTTGGGTGGCTAAAACATAGTTCACATTCGTATTTGTAATATCTTTTAATAAAGCAGAAGGCTGCGCCATGATCAGATGCCTCAAAGAAACAATTCCTACCAAATGTTTTTGTTCGTCGACCACATAGAGATAAAAAATCATCGGAACTTGGGTTTGAGTTCGAACTGCTTCAATGGCTTGCTGAGCTGTTTCCGTTTGGGATAAGGCAAAGACATTGGAGTTCATAGTGCCCCCTGCTGTGTTTTTCTCATAGGCCAAAAGCTTTGAAATTTGATTTTTTTGTGCAGGATCTAAATGAGCTAAAAATTTTTGAACTTTTTCTGACGACAATTTCCCAAAAAGATCGGTCGTATCATCTGGCTGCAATTTTTTAACAAGGTCTAAGGCCGTTTCCCATGGCATCTGATTAAAAAGTTCTTCTAAAAGCTCTGGAGTAAAATCTCGAATTGTCCGAGACCCCACTTTGGGATTAAACAAAAGATTAAAAAGAACATTTTTCTGAGAGTGATCCAGCTGTGAAAAAATAGATTGGATTTCCTCTGGAAAAGAGGTCCGAAGAACCTTTTCTAGTTTTTCTGCAGATCCCACACGCAGAAGCTTAGAAATAATTTTTACTAAAACATCATTACCCATAAAAACCTAAAGGCTATTTTAAATTATTTTTAATCGTCTCAAGAAGGTGCATAGAATCAAAGGGCTTGGTCACATAGTCATCCGCTCCAGACTCAATACCCCAAAATCGATCACTTTCTTGAGCTTTCGCTGTCAGCATCACCACCGGAGTATTTTTAAGATTTAAATCTTTTTTAATTTCACGACACAGCTGATAGCCATTGAGATTGGGCATCATCACATCTAACAAAATTAAATCAGGTTTTTCTTTTTTGGCCTTTTCTAATCCCTCTAGTCCATCATGCGCTGCAACAACCGTATAGCCCTTCGCCTCCAACAACACTCGCATGGTTTCGACCAAATCTTTTTCATCATCTACCAATAATATTTTTTTTGACATCTCATCCTCCTCCTGGGCCTCCTGGTTTTATTTCTCGTTGAACCTGCATGCGAAGCTGCTTTTTTAAAATAGACAAAAGCTCATATTCCCATTTGCTCTTGTACACGACAGGAATATCTTTAATCTTTTCATCCGATTTATCCACTTTTTGACCAGACTTATTCGTTAAGAATACAAAAGGTAAATCTTTCATTAACGGTATTTCTTTTAAACGATCTACTACTTTTTCTCCAGATAAATCTGAAAGCCACAAATCCAAGACCACCACATGAGGCCTCATTTCTTGACACTCCTCAATGCCACGGAATGCAGAATGACACAATTTCACGCGATATCCTTCTTCTTCTAAGAGTTTTGAAACTTTTTCTGAAAACTCTACATCTTCATCCATCAGCACAACAATAGGAACAGCAGTGGCAGGCAAAGTAACCCGAAACGTTGTTCCTTCTCCTACTTTACTTTCTGCCCAAATCTTCCCCCCATGCGCTTCCACCAAACTTTTAACAATGCTTAATCCCAAACCTGTACCTTTGGTACTGGCTCCAGGACCTTTCAAGCGGACAAACCGTTTAAACAAATGTTGCATCTGATCTTTTTCAATGCCACAGCCTGTATCTTTGACAGAAATTTCAATAAAATCACCCTCTATAGATCTTGCAGAAAGTGTAATTTCGCCCCCCTCGGGCGTTGCTTTAAAAGCATTACTAATCAAATTATCTAAAATTTGTCTGGTCTTGAGTTCATCGGCATAGATAAAACAATCCCGAGGACACTCGATAAGAAATTTTACACCACATTCTTTTTCAAAAGGATGAAAATGATGCACAACATTGGAAAATAGCTTATATAAAGATAACTTTTCTAAATGATACTGCATAACCCCTGCTTCAATTTTAGAAACATCCAAAAGATCGTTTGAAATTGCAATCATGTGATCAATATGCCGCACCATAATCTCAAGAACCTCTTCTCGTTTTTGAGCCCCTAATTTTGAACTATTCAGAAGTGCCAACGTGCTTTTTAAAACGGTTAAAGGATTTCGAATTTCATGGGACACCATGGCCACAAAATCGCTTTTGAGTTGATTGCTTTTTTGAAGCGTTTCTAAAGCCAGCTTTAAATCTTGAGTTTTTTGATCCACCGTTTTTTGAATGACTTCTTCCATCTTACGAATTTTGGTCATATCTTGAAAGATCAAAACCAAATGCTGGTGGTGTTCCATTTCAATAAAATCCACTCTCACAGAAACCGCTAAAGATTCTTTTTGTTTTGTAAGCAAGTAAAATTCTAATACGTGTTGTTTTTTCTCTTGGAGCGTTCTTTCAAGCAGTTGACGCACTTTAGAATTAGA
This sequence comes from Deltaproteobacteria bacterium, assembly GCA_023248265.1. Taxonomy (GTDB): domain Bacteria; phylum Bdellovibrionota; class JACOXK01; order 2-02-FULL-40-11; family 2-02-FULL-40-11; genus JACPST01. Next base: position 1,306 of record JAHFEZ010000048.1, on the reverse strand, counting down.
ATCCAAAAGGTTGAGCCCTTCTTTTACGAGCTCTTCAGCAGAATAGCCCGTCAACTGGGTGATTTGTATATTCACATCTTCAATCTCAAACGTTACTGGATTGACAAACACAATGGCATCCAACACATTGTGAAACACAGCATGATATTTGTCTTTAAAGATGCTATTACTCATATGACCTCTTTCCACCTTAACATATCGGAATTTCTAGCAAAAACATTAAATTTTAGATAGGATGCCTCTATGAACCTTATAGAAGGGGGACTTATTGTCATTCTCCTCATTGTGTTTGCAGGGCCGTTTTTAAATCACGCCATTGAGAAAAATTTAGAAGTTTTTTTGTTTGTCATGGGCCTTTTGGCCCTCACGCTTTCAGGCCTATGGAGTGGCCAGGTGGTTTATGAGGCCCTCAGCCACCCACTTCCGATTAGCCTTGTAGTTTTGGCAGCTGGTTTTTTATTCAAATGGAGCCACGCCTATCTAGATCGCTTTATAAAATATCTATTTACATTTATTCCTCAATCTTTATTTCTATTTTTACTCATTGTTATCCTGGGGCTCCTTTCAAGTATCATTACAGCCATCATCGCTGCTCTCATTTTAGTAGAGTTTGTCACTATTTTAGATTTAAATCGGAAAACAGAAATCAATGTCACCATCCTGGCTTGTTTTTCAATTGGCCTGGGCGCTGTCTTAACGCCTGTTGGCGAACCCCTGAGCACCATTGTTGTGGCCAGACTTCATGAGAATTTTTGGTTTTTGCTAAAGAACTTTTATGCCCTCACACTCCCAGCTGTTTTATTTTTGGGTATTTTAGCTCCCTGGTTTCAAGGCAGGAAAAGTGTCAAAGAAGACTCAAAGCACTTAAAATCAGACTCAAACAAAGACGTCATGTTAAGAGCTGGGAAAGTTTATGTTTTTGTGATGGCTCTTATTTTTTTAGGAACAGGGTTTAAACCTCTCATAGACACGTATGTTGTTAAGCTTTCAAGTGGTATTTTATTTTGGCTAAACACAGTGTCTGCTATTTTAGACAATGCCACCTTGGCTGCTGCTGAAGTGAGTCCCACACTTTCTTTGATCCAGCTAAAATCCATCCTGATGGGACTTTTGATCAGTGGGGGCATGCTCATTCCTGGCAATATCCCCAATATCATTGCCGCCCACAAACTTAAAATCACCAGCCGCCAGTGGGCCCGACTTGGCATACCGCTGGGCCTGATTATGATGGTTATTTATTTTTTTATTTTAGAAGTATTTTAAGTGCAAATTCTTGCATATCTAATTTAAAAATAATACACTACGT
>JAHFEZ010000047.1 GCA_023248265.1 Deltaproteobacteria bacterium | reverse complement strand
CTTTTGGTCATAGATAATGGGAGTGAAGAAGAGACTAAAGCTTATTTAAGAACCCTTCAGAGTACGTCTAATCTCCAAATTGAAGTTATTTTTAATGAGACAAATTTAGGGTTTGTAGGCGGCATGAATCAAGGGATGAAACTGTCCCATGCGCCTTATGTATGTCTTTTAAATAATGACACAGTGGTGACGCCTCAATGGTTAGAGCTTTGCTTAGAAGCGTTTAAAAAAGATTCAATCGTTGGGATTGTCAATCCCAACAGCTCTACGTTTGGAACTTGGCCTAAAAAAAATCAGACAGTCGAGGAAGTGGCGCAGATACTGTATGCCAAACATCAGTCTCATCCTGTCACAGAGATAGGAACATGTATTGGATTTTGTATGTTTATTAAAAGAGAAGTTATGCAAAAAATTGGGTATTTAGAAGAGTCACTCTATAAAATTTTCTTTGAAGACACGGATTACTGTAAGCGTGCTAAAAAGGCAGGATATCTTTGTGTCGTAGCTAATCAAGCCTATGTGTTTCATTATGAACATAAAACATTGCCTAAAAAATCACAACGTGATGAGTTTTTTAAACAAAATAAAAAATGGTTTTATGAAAAATGGGGCAAGCCTCTTCGTATTTTTTGGCCTAAGCGGATGCTTGGGACACAACAAGAAAAGGATTTGTTAACAAAAATTGCTCGCGATGATCACTTTATCTCTCTTCTTCTTCCCCAAGAAGCCCAGGCGGCATGGGGGCATAAGCATGCGCATATTTTTCTAAAGTATCATCCATTCAAGAAGAGTGCTCTTTTGTATTTTTTGTGGTGTGTTTTGATAAAACAAAAAAAACCGTATGATTATATTGTGACACAAGAGTATCCTCTTTTAGATAAGTTTTGTTTTTTGATCCGAGGAAAATGTGTGTCTCGTGTTGAAGATATTAAAGAACTTGTCCACTGATACGTTAAGACCTTGGGTTGTGATCAAGGGGTAAAATCCCAAAATATTGAAGAGATTTTTTGACTTCTTCTATGGGAAGTCCCACCACATTTGTCATAGAGCCTTCAATTTTTTCTATAAAAGTGTCACCGTTTTCTTGAATCGCATACCCTCCTGCTTTATCAAGAGGGTTGTGAGTGGCCAGATACTTTTCAATAAATTGAGGGGGCAATTTTTTAAAACTAACTTTTGTTGTAACTATTTTTGAAATTTCTTTTTGTGTTTCGGAGTCATAGACAACAAAGGCGGTAATGACTTCATGGACTTCTCCCGATAATTCTTCCAGCATGTGTTTGGCGTGAGCTTTATCTTTGGGTTTACCAAGAATTTTATTTTTAACACTTACGATGGTATCTGCAGCTAAAATAATACCCTCTCTTTTTTTTGCTACGTCCAGCGCTTTTTGTCTTGCGATAGCCAGAGCATTTTGCGCAGCCGTGAGCTTGGGATCCAGGGTTTCGGGTGTGTGGCTGGGGATCACCTCAAAATAAAAGCCATGTTTCAAGAGGAGCTCCCTTCTTCTGGGGGATTGAGAGGCTAAAATCAGTTTTTTCACAGGCAAAAGTTAATATTTTTTTTAGCAAAAGTCTATGATATAAGGTGAATCCTATGGATTTGGTTCGTCTTCAAAAAGTGATCGCAGATCGAGGTCTTTGCAGTCGGCGCCAGGCTGAATACCTCATTCGCGAAGGAAAAATTAAAGTCAATGGTTGTCTAGTGACAGAGATGGGAACGAAGGTCAATCCCGAAGAAGATCGGATTGATTTTTTAGGTAAAGAAATCAAACCCATGCCTTCTTTGGTGTATTATCTTTTTTATAAGCCTAAAAATATCATGTCTACCTTGGACGATCCCCAAGGACGTCCAACGATTCAGGATTTTCTCAAAAAACTTCCTGTGCGTATTTTCCCCATCGGGCGTTTGGATTTTCAATCCGAAGGTTTGATGATTTTAACCAATGATGGCAACGTTGCTCAGCGCATTAACCATCCTTCAGGCAGAGTCCAAAAAATGTATCATGTAGAGGTCCAAGAAATTGTGACGCCAGATATTCTTGCTAAACTTAGAGAAGGAGCAGTGGTGGAAGGGAAAAAGGTCAGTCCTATTCATATCCGCATTTTAAGAAACCACTGGCTTGAGTTTGTGTTGGGCGAAGGGCGAAAACGAGAAATTCGGGTGATGTGTGGAGCAGTGGGGCTGTCGGTTAAAACGCTCATTCGTGTGGCCATTGGTTCTATTACAGTTGAGGGTTTGATATCGGGAGAACTTAAAAAAGTGCCATTTTCTTTTATTCAGAAAGCTTTTTATTCTAATTTATTGACATAGCACTCTTTCTTTATATACCTTGAAGTTTCATTTTTGCGCTCATAGCTCAATTGGATAGAGCAAGTGATTTCTAATCACTAGGTTGCAGGTTCAATTCCTGCTGGGCGCGCTTTTTGTGGTGGGTGTAGCTCAGCTGGTTAGAGCATCGGGTTGTGGTCCCGAGGGTCGCGGGTTCAAATCCCGTCACTCACCCTTCAACAGTCTCATCGCGAACACCTGTGTTGCCTGAGGCTTGGTAGTGTTGACTTAGTTCTTTGGGGACAGGGATGTTATTGGAAAAGCACATGCGGAATTTTTCAAAGATATTAGGTCCGCTACCTCAATGGTAGAGGTCTGCTGCGTTTACTAGCTCCAATAACGTTACTACATGCTGAAATGAGTATCTTCTAGCGCATTTTAGCGAAAGAGATGAATAAACCAGTTCAAGGTTCCTTTGATGCCTCGGCGGGCGATTTTTAAAATACCAAAAACAGTATCTTCAGCGGCACCTTCGATACCGACTGCCACATCCCAGGTTCCATTGATGATCCCAGAAGGAGAAAAAGTAAAAATAGAAATGACAACTTTGGCCATGCCTCCTTCTCCAAATCCATTACGTTGTGTGGTGAGGCCGCTGGCTGTTCTTAAATCCATGGCAATATTTTTTAGTTGTTGCATGAGAAATTCTTGAGTGGTGAGAGCTTGATCTGAAACTGTGGATCCGGGTGTGAGGGATTGAGCCAAATCTTTTAGGATATCTAAAGGGATAACAACAACCGTATCCTTGGTAACATCGACAAAGAAAAGCCCCCCATCTCTAAGCTCTCTCACTAAATAAGGAGAAAGATCCAGGAGTCTTCGAACTTCTCCTGTATCCACGTCTACTTGAAATGGCTCTCCTGTGACCAGATGGAGTTCTTTTTCAGCTTTTCGGATGCCTTCTATCATTTTTTCATGATCCCAGAATTTGTAAGCATCAGAGACTTCTTTGTCATGAGCTTCTAAAATCATATTATAAAAAGGAGACCCCACTTCAATGCCAACCCAATGGTGAAGATCTATTTCCATGGGATGGTCATCTGCCAAAGGGACTTGTCCCAAAGCTAAAGAACTCCATAGTATGAGGCCTAAAAAGCCTAAAAATGTCTTTTGAATCATGTTACTTCCCCCTCCATTTTTTAATGGAGATGGCTATATCACGGCCAGCTGGACTTTACAATTTCTTAAAATTTTAGTAGGGTAACAATCGATGAAGTGCCCATTTTGTGATCATTTGGAAAATCGTGTGATTGATTCAAGGCTTTCACGTGAAGGAGATATTACGCGTCGTCGGCGTGAATGTGAGCAATGTAATAAACGCTATACAACGTATGAACGCATTGAAGAGGTCTTACCCATGGTGGTTAAAAAAGATGGCCGTCGAGAACCTTTTGATCGGGTCAAAATTTCAGCTGGAATTCAGAGGGCTTGTGAAAAACGTCCAATTAGTGTAGAGAAGGTTGAGCAGTCGATTTCAGAGGTTGAGCGATATTTTCAAGACAAGGGAGATAAAGAAATCTCAAGTCAAGAAATTGGGCGACTGGTGATGGAAAAATTAAGAGCTTTGGATGAAGTTGCGTATGTTCGTTTTGCTTCTGTTTATAGAGAGTTTAAAGATATCAGCGAATTTGTGAAAGAACTTAAGAATTTAAAAGATGTTGAAAGTGCACAAAAACCCCTCAGTGCTTTTGGTAAGTGATAGTAAATTTTAATCCCCCTAGTGAGCAATAGAAAAGTGAGGTAAGTACTATGTTACAAGAACATATTCCTTATATGAAAATGGCTTTAGATTTGGCCAGACAAGGAGAAGGGCTGACCAGTCCCAATCCTATGGTTGGAGCCCTGATTGTAAAAGAGGGTGAAGTGATAGGACGTGGTTTTCATGTGAAAGCAGGTGAAGATCATGCAGAAATTATTGCTCTTAAAGAAGCGGGGGAAAGAGCTCGAGGAGGGATCCTCTACATTACGTTAGAACCTTGTTGTCATGTGGGGAAAACAGGGCCTTGTACGGAAGCGATTGTAAAAGCGGGTCTTCGAAAAGTTGTGGTGGGGATGACAGATCCCAATGATCTTGTGAATGGAAAAGGAATTCGAGAGCTCAGACGGTTAGGTGTTGAAGTTGAAGGTGGCGTGTGTGAAAAAGAATGCCAAGAGCTTAACGAATTTTTTACATTTTGGATTAAACATCAAACGCCTTTTGTTATTTTAAAAACCGCATCTACCTTAGATGGAAAAATTGCAACGTTTAAAGGGGAGTCTAAGTGGATTACCTCTGAAGAGTCTAGAGGTATGGTTCAATCTTTACGCAATAAAGTAGATGCGATTATTGTGGGAATTGGAACGGTCATAGCAGACAATCCTTCGTTGAGTTTATACCAGAATAAAGACCGTATGAATCCTTTGAGAGTAGTGGTGGATTCTAAACTGAGAGTTTCTCCCAGGGCAAAAGTGCTCAAAGTGGATGAAAAACATCGCACGATGGTTGGAACAACCCGAAAATCAACATTGAAAAAGAGAAAAGCGCTCGAAAGAAAAGGAGTTGAAGTGGTGGTTGTGCCTGATAAGCGAGGTCGAGTTTCTCTGGTTTCTCTTTTAAAACTTTTGGGTAAGCAAGGAGTCATGTCTGTTTTGGTGGAAGGAGGTGCGGAAGTGAACGCCTCTTTCTTAAAAGAAAAATTGGCCCATAAAATTTATACGTTTATGGCCCCTCGTATTTTAGGAGATGATGCGTTGGGAGCCTATGCCAATATGGGGTTTAGTGATTTGGATCAAGCGATTAAAATTAAAAATGTACGCATGGAGAACATTGGAAAAGACTTTTTGATTCAAGGCTATTTTTAAAATGTTTAGTGGCATTGTTGAAGCGCTAGGTTATGTGACCGAGATTCAACAGATTTCATCAAAAGGGGTTCGGATGTTTATCCAAGCCCCTTTTGATTTTAAAGAGGATATTCGGCCCGGGCATAGCATGGCTGTGAATGGGGCGTGTTTGACTGTAGTAGAGTGGGCTCAAAATTCTTTTGGGGTAGATCTGTCTCCGGAGACTCTTGAAAAAACATACTTTAAAGAACTTAAAATTGGAGACACGGTAAATTTAGAAAGACCTTTAAAGTTTTCAGATAGGCTCCATGGGCACATTGTGATGGGACATATCGATGAGGTGGGGAGGATTGTTAAAATTGAAAAATGGGATGAGTTTTGGGACTTTACATTTCAAGTATCTCAAAACTTAGCTCAAGATATTGTTCAAAAAGGGTCCATCGCTATAGATGGAGTGAGTTTGACAGTGAATGCGTGTGAAGGAGATAAAATTCGAGTTATGCTTATTCCTGAAACGCTTCGTAAGACCACATTTGGAAAAAAGAAAGAAGGAGATTTTGTTCAAATAGAGCTCGATGTGATTGGAAAGTATATTAAAAAATGGGTGAAATTATGAATTCAATTGAAGAAGCCCTCAAAGATTTAAAAGAAGGCCGAATGGTGATTTTGGTCGATGATGAAGATCGTGAAAACGAAGGCGATCTTATTTGTGCTGCCCAAAAAATAACTCCTCAAACGATTAATTTTATGGCGCGTTATGGACGGGGGCTGATTTGTTTGGCGCTCGAGGAAAAATGGGTTGAAAAGTTAGAACTTCCCATGATGGCTTCTCGCAATCATTCTCGCTTTGGAACGGCATTTACCGTTTCGATTGAAGCACGGGAAGGGGTGACGACAGGAATTTCAGCCCAAGACCGTGCCATGACTATTCAAACGGTAGTCCGAGATGATGTGAGCCCCAAAGATCTTGTGACCCCAGGCCATGTTTTCCCTCTCAAAGCTAAAAAAGGAGGCGTGCTGGTACGTGCAGGCCAAACGGAAGGATCTGTGGATTTGATGATGCTTTCTGGACTCAAAGGGGCGGCAGTAATTTGTGAAATTCTAAATGAAGATGGAACGATGGCTCGTTTGTCCGATCTTGAGCGCTTTTCAAGAGAGCATCGTCTTAAAGTGATTTCAATCGCAGATTTGATTCGATATCGCCTTCAGCATCAAAGACTGGTGAGAAGAGTGGCCCAGGCTAAACTTCCCACTCGCTTTTCAGTTCCTGGAGGAGAAGAGTTTGAAATTATTGTGTATGAAAATGATGTGGATCAAAAAAATCACATTGCACTGGTGAAGGGGGATGCTCAAAAAGAACCCGCCGTATTGGTACGGATGCATTCAGGATGTATGACAGGAGATCTTTTTGGATCGTTGAGGTGTGATTGTGCCGATCAAATGCAAGCTTCTTTGAGACAAATTTCACAAGCGGGTGTAGGAGCCTTTTTGTATATGCAACAAGAAGGTCGGGGCATTGGACTTGCCAATAAAATTAAAGCTTACGCCTTGCAAGATCAAGGATATGACACCGTCGAAGCCAATGAAAAACTCGGGTTTAAGGCAGACTTAAGAGATTATGGTTTGGGAGCCCAAATGCTTTTGGATTTAGGAATTAAAAAAATAAGGCTTTTAACCAATAATCCTAAAAAAGTGATTGGACTGGAAGGCTATGGGCTTGAAATTATAGAACGCGTTCCCATTCAAGTGGGATTTCAAAAACAAAATATTGAGTATCTTCAAACCAAAAGAGAAAAATTGGGGCATTATTTAGAGGTGCCTTAAGGCTATTTTTATGAAAACGTGGGAAGGTCAAATGAGTGGAGAAAATTTGAAATTCGGCGTGATTGTATCTCGCTTTAATCAGTTTGTGACAGATCAGCTTTTGTCTGGAGCCTTGGATACTTTAAAACGTCATGGGGTTTTGGAGGAGCACATTGAGGTTATTAAAATCCCGGGATGTTTTGAAATGCCGGTGGCTGCTAAAAAAATGATTCGACGAGGATATTTTGATGCATTGGTGTGTTTGGGGGCTGTTATTCGAGGAGAAACCTCTCATTATGATTTGGTGTCTCAAGAGTGTGCTCGGGGACTCAATGGGTTATCTCAAGAATTTGAAATTCCAATTGGTTTTGGAGTTGTGACAGCCGAAACAATGGAGCAAGCCATCAATCGCGCTGGTGGAAAGGCCGGAAATAAAGGAGCGGAAGCTGCGCTGGTTGCCTTGGAAATGGCATCTTTATTTCAAAATTTTAAAAAGACACAGTAAAAAAACTATGGGAGAGCGTCGAAAATCTAGAGAAGTCCTTCTTCAGCTTTTATTTCAAGCAGAAATGAATCCATTTACCAAGGCTCCTGAAATTTGTGAGCGTGCTGAAAAATTATTTATAGAGGTCTGGGAAAAAAGAAAAGAACTGGATCTTCGTATTGAGGGAGCCTCTGAGCATTGGAAAATGAGTCGTATGAGCTTGGTGGATCGAAATATTTTGCGGTTTGCTTGCTATGAGCTTTTGTATTGTAAGGATGTCCCACCCGAAGTTGTTTTTGATGAAGCTATTGAAATTGCCAAGCGATATGGGTCAGAAGATTCAGCAAGCTTTGTGAATGGGGTGTTAGATAAGGTTTGGAAAAGTGAGCCACTGTAGAAAGTCATCTGCCTTATTATAGACAATATTGTGAAAATCTTGCTGAAGGGTTTTGGTGATCTTTCCGGGTTTTCCTTCTCCAATCTTTCGGTTATCAATTTCTCGAATGGGAGTGACTTCAGCAGCTGTTCCTGTAAAAAAGACCTCATCTGCTTTATATAAAAATTCTTTTTTAAAATCTTTTTCTGTAACTTCCCATCCTCTTCTTTTGGCCAGTGTGATGACCGTGTCTCGTGTAATTCCTTCAAGAATATAGTTCTTCGTTGGTGTGGTGAGGGTGCTATCATAAATAGCAAAAATATTTTCTCCGCTTCCTTCTGCCACATTTCCATGAGGATCTAGCATAATGGCCTCATCAAACCCACGTTTGACAGCTTCCATCTTGGCCATTTGAGAATTGACATACCCTCCTGTGATTTTGGCTTTGGTGAGCTCGATATTCCCAAGCTGTCTGGCATAAGAAGAAATCATCGTGCGAACGCCATTTTTAACTCCCTCTTCGCCTAAGTAAGCCCCCCAAGGCCAAACCATCATGGCAACATGAATAGGAAGTCCGATGGGATTTAAGCCCATTCTTCCAGCGCCGACAAAGGCAAGTGGGCGAATATAACATTCTTCAAGTTTATTAATTTTAATGGTTTCAATGACAGCTTTGTGAAGTTCATTTTGTTTAAAAGGGATTTCAATCCCTGCAATTTGTGCAGATCGGTAAAAACGATTGAGATGTTCTGTTAGGCGAAAAATGGCAGGGCCTTTAGGCGTCTTATAGCAACGAATGCCCTCAAAAATTCCCAGTCCATAATGGAGGGTGTGAGTTTGAATGGGCACAATGGCTTCGTTCCAATGCACAAATTTTCCATTGATCCAAATGTATCCAGATTTTTGCATAAAAGTACTTTAACTAAACCATATTCATAAAGTCTGCTCAAGCAAAAATAATTCCTGTATTTTAGTCTAATGCTTCTGTGATGATGGAATAGATTTCAGAAGTGCTTTTACGTCTATTTCTGTCTTCTAGATGAATGACATAGTAGTAGCGTGTGCCTTTGGATAGTTTTTCTAACGTGGTTGTGTGATCTCGGATAAATTTTTCAGAGACCGTTTTTTTTGTGTGAAAGGAAGGCAGGGGAACTTTGCCCCACGTGAGGGTGCTTTTGCAAGGACGGTCGGTCGTCCATTCTATTTTAATTTTATGGGCTGTGCGTACAGCAATCACAGGGCCATTGGATATACTTGAGAGGAGGGGTGTTTCTGAGGCTTCTTTTTGGGTGACAAAAGATGCATAAGAGGAGGTGACTATGTGGTGCGTTTCATCTTCGGACTTTACTTGGTAATAGTATCGCGTATTGGGAGCCAGATCTTCGAGGGAAACAATGTGGACCTTGGTATCCACATCTCCAGCATAGGCCTTAGGTCTGAGTCCTTGAATTCCATAGATAATAGTGCTCGAGGCGGATTGATTGGTTTCCCAACTGAGGGTGACTTTATAAGGGGACAGGACAAATACTTGAGGAGGCCCTATCATTTTTAACAGAGGTTCCTGAGGCTCTTCCAAGGGCTCTGTTTTAAATGAATACAGCAGGCTTTCAGATATTTTTCCATGGTTGTCTTTGGCCGAGATTTTGAAATAATATTCTGTGGCGGGTTTTAATTTTTTTAAGGTGACTGTATGTCCATCAGAAAATTCCTTGGATTGAATAC
>JAHFEZ010000013.1:24022-26250 GCA_023248265.1 Deltaproteobacteria bacterium | reverse complement strand
ATTCTACCACGCCCATCCATTTCTAGATTTTTCATTTTCTTTACTGTACTCATAATTTATAGTATACCCATTTTCCCATTTGGTGTCAATGGGAAAATTTACTTAGAGGGCAGGGGGGGGGTAATACTCTTAACTCCCTTACGTCTACCAATTTCGCCACCGTGGCATAAAGCTATTTTTCAGTGGGACCTGTCCAATGGCTCATGCCCCCTGAGTAATTAATGATATTTTTAAATCCTTTTTCAACTAAAAATTCACAAACCTTAGCACTACGTCCGCCACTGTGGCAGTATACAATATATTTTTGATTGGGACTTCCAACTTCGCTTAGACGATTTTCAATGTCATCAATAGGGATGTGTTTGGCGTGTGGGATATGACCCTCCTTCCATTCCTCAGAAGTTCTGACATCGAGCCAAACATAGGCTGTTTTTTGGGTTTCATACAGGCAAAGAGTTTCTTGAGCATCTAAGTCACAAAAACCATCTGTTTCTGTGGAATGTTTTTTTTTGAAAAAGTTTAACATACGTTTTTCCTCCTTTTTAAGATTTTTTTTCTGAGATAGATTTGGCTTGCATAAATAAGAGGAGATAGTCTGGGCCTCCCGCTTTGGAATCTGTTCCAGACATATTAAATCCTCCAAATGGATGAACGCCCACCAAAGCCCCTGTGCAGCCACGATTGATATAGAGATTTCCAACATGAAAAGTCTCTTGGGCTTTTTTAATCTTTTTAGGATTTTTTGTGTAGACAGCCCCTGTCAGTCCGTAGTCTGTATTATTGGCGATGGACAAGGCTTCCTCAAAATCTTTAGCCTTAATGAGAGCTAAAATAGGAGCAAAAATTTCTTCTTGGGCAAGTCTGGCTTTGGGAGAAATATCTCCAAAAATGGTGGGTTTTACAAAGTAGCCTTGAGAGGATTGTGTTTCTCCTCCTGCCAAGAGTTTTCCTTCTTGTTTTCCAATTTCAAGATATTCTTTTGTCTTGGTGAAAGAGTCTTCATTAATGACAGGGCCTAGAAATATTGTCGGATCTTTTGGATTCCCTATTTTAAGTTGTTGTGTTTTTTGAACGAGCTTGGGAACCAGCTGATCATAGATTTTTTCATCAATAATGGCTCGAGAGCAGGCAGAGCATTTTTGTCCTTGAAAACCAAATGCAGATCTCACAATGCCTTCAGCGGCGGCCTCTAAATCGGCTTCTCTATCTACAATAATGGCATCTTTTCCGCCCATTTCTAAAATAACTCGCTTGAGCCATTTTTGGCCAGCGGGAACGTGAGAAGCTAGTTCATTAATTTGAATGCCCACATTTTTAGAACCTGTGAAGGAGACAAAGCGTGTTTGAGGATGTTTTACAAAATAATTGCCCACACTGCTTCCACTGCCAGTGACAAAATTCATAACTCCCGGGGGCAGTCCTGCTTCTTCGGCAATTTTCATAAATTGATAAGCAAGGGTAGGAGCATAAATAGAAGGTTTTATAATAACGGTATTTCCAGTCACAATGGCAGCACAAGACATCCCCACCAAAATGGCTAAAGGAAAATTCCATGGAGCGATGATGACGCCTACGCCAAGGGGGATATAGTGTAGCTTATTTTTTTCGGAAGGAATCGTTGTTAATTTTGGAAAGCGAGATAAGCGCAACATTTCCCGTCCATAATATTCTAAAAAATCAATGGCCTCTGACACGTCTCCATCGGCTTCTTTCCATGATTTTCCAACTTCGTAAATCAACCAGGCTGATAAGTGGCATTTTTTTTCTCGCATGATTTTGGCCATTTTAAATAAAAATTGAGCTCTTTTAGAGGGAGAAACATATTTCCACAATTCAAAGGTGGTCAGAGCGCATTCCATGGCTTGGGTACAAAGTTCAGGTGTAGCCTTTTGAAAAATTCCAATACGTTCGTTGACGTTGGCTGGATTATAGGAAACAAAGGTTTCGGTGGCTCTTATATTTTTGCCCCCAATGATGAGTGGGTATTCTTGCCCCAAGTGGTGTTCTACCTCAGCTAGAGCTTTTTCCATTTTTAAGCGATTTTTAGGCAGCGAAAAATCGGTAAAAGATTCGTTTTTAAAAGGCTTCATAGTAAGGGAACCTCTGAAAAAGTCATTTCGGTTACAAAAATCATCTTTGGCCTACGACTGCGTCGAATTTCAGAAAAAGTCCTCAACGGGCTTTTTTAAGCCCGCCTGCGTGCTTTTTCCTCATTCTCCTTGTCTCGG
>JAHFEZ010000013.1:0-24012 GCA_023248265.1 Deltaproteobacteria bacterium | reverse complement strand
GCTTTTTCCATTTTTAAGCGATTTTTAGGCAGCGAAAAATCGGTCAAAGATTCGTTTTTAAAAGGTCTCATTAAGGCTAAAAACGCTAGCAAAATCAGCTTAATAAATCAATCAAATTAGCCGAAAAGAAAATAACGGGAAACCCTATGTCTGAACGGTTATTACAATTTTCAATTTATTTCTTATCACTTCTTATTGGGATTTTGCTCATATGGGCTATCTTACGGGAATTATTGACAAATTTAAGAGAGTCTAGGGACAAGGGGCGGCATCAAGAAACCCAAAGGCTTTTAGAAGCGTGGCTAGAGGCAAGCTCGCACGATGAAAGAAAAGAAGCTCTAGAAAAATTAAAACATCTGGGGCCCCCTGGTTTTTTGGAACCCTTTTTCTTTGATCTCTTTGAAAAATCTGAAAAAAAAGATCAAGCACGGTTAAAAATTTTATTTGAACTTTTAGGAATTCAAAAAGAACTGCGATTTTGTCTCAAGGAATCCTCTAATGTTATTAAGCGAGAGCAAGCTGTTTTAAAATTGGGGAAAGTGGGGGTGGTAGAAGATGTGCCATTTTTGCTCGATGTTTTTAATGATTCGGATGAAGATGCTAAGGTTAAACAATGCTGTGTGGAGTCCATTTATGTTTTGGCAGAGCCTTGGCTCAAAGCTGAAACTGCACATGCAAATTTAGGCTTGTTAATTAAACTTTTTGAAGTTCCAAACGTAAAATTACGGGATCACTTAGCGCATCTTTTAACCGCAACAACCATTCCTGTCACAGATATTATTCCTCACTTGTTGCGGCTACAAAGTGAAACGGGGCGCGAAAGTGTTTTGACCGTTTTTAAACTGTGGGATGATCCTTATTTGGCTCCCATTGTCTATGATTATATGGATGATCTACACCCCAAGGTGCGTCGTTTGGCGATCCAACTCATTGGCCATTGGCAAGATGAAAAAGCTGTTTTTATGTTATTTAAAAAAATGAGCGATCCAGATGAATCTGTCCGGATTGCAACTGTGGAAGCTCTGAGTCAACTTAAAAATCCAGCTATTAAAACTCAACTCTTAAAACATATGCACGATCCATCGCTTCACGTAGAAGTTAAAATTTGTTGGGTATTGGCTTTATTTGGGGATCCTACTCCAATTCCAAAAATGATTGAAAAAATGAAGAACTCTGAATTTTGTAGAGCACTGCTTTTACATCTTGCAGATAAAGATCAAGAGCAAGTTTCTATTTATTTTGATTATTTGGGGTTGGATCACAGAATAGTTTTTGATCACTATGGAAAGGAAAATTTAGATCATCTGTATGAAGCGTTTGTAGCTACAGCTAAAGAAAGTCAAGACACAGAGCTTCGTAAAAAAGCAATCCAAGCATTGGCCATTTGGAAAGATAAAAATTTAGCCTCCTTGTTAGAAGAGATTTCGCATTTAGAGCCAGATGAAGTGAATCGTTCCTTGGCAAAAAATTTATTGGCCAATTTACATAAGGAGCACAAGACACGATGAAGCATCTTTTATTCTTTTTCTTTTTTGTTGGAATCCACAGTTGGGCTCAAGCGGTGGATCTTCACGTGTGGCAATTTAGTATTGATGAAGAACAAGCGCGCCCCTTGGTGGCTCAATTTGAAAAAAAATACCCCCATATAAAAATTCATATGCAGCAGCTAAGCTGGGATTTTGGGAATGACAAAATTATTACCAGCCTTATTTCTGGAAATGCTCCCGATGTTTTTGAAATTGGATCGACATGGGGGCCTCATTTTTCCCAAAGTGGTGTTTTAAAAGAGATCACCGAAGAAACTCAACCCTACCGCGATCACTATTTGATGTGGGAACCGGTGACAGTTCAAAGCAAGATCTATGGATTTCCATGGCTCGTGGGAACCCGTTTTTTATTTTACAATAAAACGCTTTTTCAAAAAGCAGGGTTGGATCCAAATCACCCTCCGAAAACTTGGGCAGAGCTTGTGACGGCTGCACAAAAGATTAAAGCATTGGCTCCGGATACGTATGGGTATGGGATTGCAGTGGCCGAAGAGTTTGCCCCATGGCAAACCTTTATTCCATATCTTTGGAATAGCGGCGGGGATGTTTTAAGCAAGGATTGGAAAACCATTGCGCTCAATTCTCAAGCAGCTCGTCAGACATTGGCTTTTTATCAAACACTCAAGCCCACAGCACTTTTAAATCGCCAAGAACAAATTGATCAACTCTTTGCTGCAGGAAAAGTGGGGATGATGTTATCTGGAGCGTGGAATTTTAAAAGCATTCAAAAAACAAATTCAAAGTTAGAGTATGCTGTTTCAACCGTTCCGGTGCCGCAACTTTCTCAGTCTTCCACCTCTTTTGGGGGAGGAGAGATGTTGGTTATTCTCAATAAAACCAAATACCCCAAAGAAGCGTTTGAGTTTGTTCGCTTTTTAACTTCATACGACGTAGAACTTTTGTTGTCTCGTACTCAGCGCAATGTTTTGCCTTCTTTAAAAACAGCGCTCAAAGATCCTTTTTTTAGACAAGATTCCAAGATGAAAGGTTTTGCTGAGCAAATGCTTACAGCCAAAGCCCCTCCGGCTCATGTGGGATGGATTAAGATGGAAAAGGTTTTATCGTCTTTGATTGATCGTGTGATGCTTCAAAATGAATCTATTCCTCAAGCTCTGGAAGCAACTTCTCTCGAACTCTCTCACATTCTCAATCAGGTTCAAAGCAAAGGAACCATCTCTGATCAGAGTTTGACAGTGTGGATCTTGGCGCTTCTTTTTGTTTTGGTGGGGGGGCTATGGTTTTTGCGTGATCGTAAAAAACCTTTGGGTGAAGCCTCTACGTGGATTTTAGTATTGCCATGGGTGGGGCTATTTTTTGTTTTTAGTTTATATCCTCTGTTATATTCGCTGGTGATTAGTTTTTCTGAATATAATGTTTTGACTTCCCATTTTTCCTTTACAGGATTTTTAAATTATTTTTTAATCTTGAAAGACCCCGAGTTTTTAAAAGCGGTGGGGCATACCTTATTTTTTGCTGCGGGAACCGTGCCTTTTACCTTGGTCATCTCCCTGGGGTTGGCCGCCCTGATCCATCAAGGGGTTCCTTGGAAATCTTTATTCCAAGCTGGGTTTTTCTTGCCAGTGGTGACTTCGATTATTGTGATTGCAACACTTTTTACATTTTTCTATTCAGAAAATGGGTTTTTAAATTTTATTTTGACCACGCTGGGTCTTCCAAAACCCAATCCTGCTTGGTTGATTAATCATCATTGGGCGTTGGTGAGTATTATGGCCATGGCGGTGTGGTCGAGCAGCGGATATTATTTGATTTTATTTTTAGCAGCGCTTCAGTCTGTTCCCAGTTCTTTGTATGAAGCCTCCAGATTAGATGGAGCCAATGGCTTTCAGCAGTTTTTTAAAATTACACTGCCTCAATTAAAACCCATGATTTTATTTGTGGTGGTCATAAACACGATTAATTCTCTTCAAGTGTTTCCTGAAATTTTTACGATGACCAAAGGAGGCCCCGCTCGTTCCACCACAACCATTGTGTATTACCTGTATGAAAAAGGATTTAGCGAGTTTCAAATGGGCAGTGCCTCGGCTGTGGCGTATCTCTTAGCCATTTTGATGTGTATTTTTGCCTATGTGCAAATGAAAGTATTAAGGGAAAAGTCATGAAAAAACTTTTTTTATTTGGTATCCTTTTTTGTGGACTCCTTGTTTCTCTTTTTCCTCTCTATCTCATGTTTACAACCTCTCTTAAACCCGAGGGAAGTTTACTTACTTCGATGAATGAACTGTGGCCCAAGCAATGGACACTCAAAAACTATTGGGATGTGTGGATGAGTGGGCCCTTTGGTCGGTATTTTTTAAATAGTCTGGGGGTGGCGTTTGTTATAACAGTTGGAAATGTTTTTTTAGCCCTGATGGTGGCCTATGCCTTTGTTCGACGTACATTTGTGGGTAAAAAACTTTTCTTTGGTACGATTCTTTTAACCATGATGATGCCTGCTCAAATTGTCATGGTGCCGACATTTATTGTGATGAAGCACTTTGGATGGCTCAATACCTATTGGGCGTTGGTTGTTCCCTCTCTGGTTTTGCCCTTCAATGTATTTTTGCTCATTCAATATTTAAAATCCTTGCCCATCAGTCTTGAAGAAGCTGCGCGGCTTGATGGGGCTAGTCCTTTTCAAATTTTATTTAAAATTGTGATGCCGCTGACAAAGCCAGCTTTAGCGGTAGTGGGGATTAATACTTTTTTAGGTGCTTGGAATACTTTTTTATATCCCTTTTTATTAACCAACACGACGGAAATGAGAACTCTTCCGGTGGGCCTCGCTCTGTACAAAGGTGTTCATGGCGTGGATTGGGTCCATCTGATGGCGGGATCTTGTCTTGCGGCAGGTCCTGTTATTCTCGTTTTCTTAGTGTTTCAAAAGCTCATTATCGCGGGCTTAACGGCAGGAGCCGTAAAGGAGTAATGATGTTTATCAAAAAACCCCAGGGTGCTTTAAAGAATGCATCGTTAGCGGTGGAAAAACCTACGGCTTATGGCTTTTTTAATGAAGAGCATGAATATGTGATCACCAGGCCAGATACGCCCCGTCCTTGGATCAATTATTTGAGCAATGCTCAGTATCATGCCTTAATATCTCAAACCGGTGGGGGCTTTAGTTACTATAAAGACTCTAAGCTTCATCGCATTCTTCATTGGGAAACGTATCGTTCAGATCGGCCAGGGCGATATCTTTTTATGAAAGATCAAAAAACCCAAGAGATTTGGACACCCAACTGGCAGCCGCTGTGCAAAAGGTTGGATCAGTGGCAGGCGACCCATGGCTTTGGCTATAGTTCTATTTTTGCTGAGCACCAAGCTATTGAAACTTCGATCACATATTTTGTTCCACCCGAAGATTCGTGTGAAGTTTGGATTGTGAAACTCAAAAATTTAAGTGAAGAAACTAGAAATCTCTTGGTCTATCCTTTTGTGCATTGGCTTTTAGGGGATTTTTACATGGAAGCTGATCATAAAAATATTATGGTCCTTTATAATGAAGGTTATTACGATCCTGCGCTTCAATCCTTGATTGCATTTAAGCAACCCAATAGCAGTCGCAAATATGAGACATATGGTTTTTTTGCAAGTTCTGTAAAGCCCACAGGCTATGAACTTAATTATGAAAATTTTGTGGGGCCTTATGGAAGCATGACTAATCCTAAAATGCTTCGCAAAGGAAAGTGTTCCAATCAGCCTCTCAGAGGAGAAGAGATGGTGGGGGTGATGGAGATTCCGGTAGCGCTTCGCCCCATGGAAGAAACAACGTTGGTTTTTGTTTTAGGATTTACAGAGAAGAAAGATCAAATTGCGGCCATCATTAAAAGAAATAGTAAACCACAAGAGGCAAAGCATTTGCTGCAAAAGACAAAGGCTTTGTGGCAAGACAAGCTCAATGGACTCAAAGTAGAAACTCCAGATCCACATTTTGATTTGATGACCAATTTTTGGGGGAAATATCAGCTCTTAAATATTACCCGCTGGCGTTCTGCGTCTTATTATAGTCCAGGGGAAGGAGGGCGTGGCTTTCGAGACACAGCTCAAGATGTGGAGGGCGTGTTGCCCATTGATCCCTTTTTAGCGCGAGAGTGGATTGAGAGACTTTTGGCGTATCAATATCAAAGTGGCCATGCGGTGGCTGGATTTTCGGATGTGGATGGCCCGTGGGAAATTGGAAGCAATACGGGAATTTTAGGAAAAGGGGATGTAGCAGTATGGATTCCCTACATGATTTCAGCCTTCATTAAAGAAACAGGAGATTTTGATTTTTTGAAGCAGAAAATTCCTTTTCTAGATGGAGGGGAGGCAACGGTGTGGGAGCATTGTGTTCGAGCTATGGATCATTTTTGGAAAAGCCGCGGGGTTCATGGGTTGCCTCTTTTTTGGAAAGCAGATTGGAACGATGCCTTAGATCGTTGTGGCATTCAAGGAAAAGGAGAATCGGTGTGGCTCGCGCAAGCCTATTGCAGGGCGCTTCTTCAAATGGAAGAAATGGCGCTTCACTTTGGATTTTTGGACGATGCCAAGGTTCTGAAGGCTCGTTTTGAAGAAATCGCAAAAAATATTAATGAGCATGCCTGGGATGGAGATTGGTACTTGGCGATTTTTACAGATCAAGGCAAAAAAGTGGGATCTAAAGAATGTAAAGAAGGGAAAATTTATCTGAATTCTCAGTCGTGGGCGATTTTAGGAGGGGTAGCGCCAGAGTTGAGAGCGGCCAAGTGTCTTAAGGCTATTGAAAAGGAATTGGATACGGATATTGGGCCCGCGTTATTTGCCCCTGCCTATCAAAAGTACGATGAGACGCTGGGAAGAATCAGTGCGTTTGCTCCGGGGACAAAAGAAAATGCAGCAGTTTTTTCTCATGCATGTGCATTTTTAATTGTGGCCTATGCAGTTCATAAAAATGGCAATAAGGCCTATGAGCTTTTTACTAAAATTGCTCCTACGAACCCAGCCAAAACGCTTGAACGCTATCAAACAGAGCCCTATGTCTATTCTGAGTATTGTTATGGGCCCGAAAGTCCTTTTTTTGGATTGGGGGCGTTTAACTGGAATACAGGAACGGCTCCGTGGATGTATTTAGCAGCCACGCATTGGATAGTGGGTGTGCAGCCCACGTTTGAGGGACTTCAAATCGATCCCTGTGTGCCATCGCATTGGGAATCCTTTTCTATCGAGCGGCCTTTTCGAGGAGCCATTTATAAAATTCACTTTAAAAATCCAAATCACGTTCAACATGGCGTGAAAGAAATCCGCGTGGATGGAAAAGTGATTTCAGGAACTGTTGTGAAGTCCATGCCATCGGGGAAGATATATGAAATTGAAGTTCTTCTGGGTTAGTCTATTTTTATTTTTGTCTTCTTTAAGCTGGGCGCAAAAAAATCCTCTGTGGGAGATACAAAAGCAATTTCCCGTCGGAGGGTCGGATGCGCCAGGGCTTCCTTCAGGCACTATCAAAGATGCCAAGTGTGAACTCAAAGAAGCCTCGGGCTATAAAATTATTTTTAATACGCTGGGGGGAAGTCCTTGCCAAATTAAAATTCCTTTAAAGCTCGATTTAAGTCACAGCTCTGTTTTGGCCTTTCGCATTCGAGGAGAACACGATGTTCAAAATTTTAATGTTGGACTACAAGCTGAGGGGGATATTTTGTTTGTAGGGCCGATTTTGGAATATCTTCCCTATTCTGTGGTGTCATCTTGGAAACAAACAGGGATTGCAGTTCGAGAATTTAAAGCCAAAGGGCTCAATGTTTCTAAATCTGAATATTTGGTATTGGATTTTAATGAGCCTTCGGAAGGCGTTATAGAGCTTAAGGATTTAGTGGCCATTCCTGAAAAATCAGATGCTCAAAATTGGGAACCTGTGGTGGTGCTCCTCAAAGAATATGGGCTTCAAAAAATGGCTGATTTTAAGACATTTTCCATTGGGCATTTTGGGCAAGAGTTTGGATGGAAAATGGGGCAGGTGTATAAAGCTCTTCCTGAAAAATCATTTGCTTCAGGTAAAATTCAGCCTTTGAGTTTGGCCAGTCAAGCCCCGCTGATTACCGACGGATATACGAAGGTTTCCGATTTTGATATAGGTCTTGAAAATAACCTTCAAGGCCTTTTTAATGAGTTTCAAAAAGCCCCTTCCAAAGCTTTTGTCACACTTTCTTCAAAAATTTATCGAGGTCCATCGGGTCGTTCTTTAGAGATTACCTATGAAAAAGAAGCCAAAGGATTTTGTGGGGCATGGGTTCACTTTTTTAATTTTCAAAAAGCTCCCCGAGAGCGAGTTTATTTAGATGCGAGTCCCTATAGGTATCTTTCTTTTTGGGTGCGAGGGGCAAAAGGAAAAGAAGATGGAGGGGTTCAAATCTCTGATGCTTCTTGGGAAAAAACAGAAGATTCTGTTTATTATGGGAAAATTTCACAATTTCTTCCAAAAGGCATAACCACAGAATGGCAACGGGTGGTCATTCCTTTAAGGCAAGATTTTTATAAAAATATTAATTTTAAAAAATTAGCGGGCTTGACCTTTAATTTTAGAGATAAATCTCAAGGGACTTTATATATCGATGATGTGGCTTTTTTGACATCTGCGCAGGCCGAAGTGCCTGAGTCTTTCCGCTTAGAAACTTCCAAACCATCCGAAAAGAAATTTTATAAGGCCATGTGGATTTGGCATACAGTACGCCAACTCAAAAATTTAGAAGCCCAAAAAGAATTCTTTAATTTTTGTGTGCGGGAAGGCATTAATCTTATTTTTTTTCAGCTTCAATATCAGCTTCAAAAAAAGCAGGATGGAACCTATCTGTGTATTTTAAAGTATGAAGATGAGCTGCGAAAATTTATTTCAGAGGCCTCTCACAGAGGCATTGAGGTTCAAGCGCTCGATGGATTTAGCCGTTTTGCATTGAAGCCTTGGCATGAAAAAGTCTATGCTCAAATTCGAGCGATTATTGAGTATAATAAAAAGGTTTCTCTATCCGAACGTTTTTCTGGGATTCACCACGACAATGAACCCTATCTGATTCCCGCGTATTGGGGGTTTCTCTTGGAAGATGTCATGGTGCAGTATTTGGAACTGTGTGAAAAATCTCAAAAGATGGTGCGAGAGTCAGGGCTTTCCAATTTTGTTTTTGGGGTGGATATTCCCTTTTGGTATGAGGAAGCCAATTTTGATTTTTTGACTCCTGTAGAGGTTACGTGGAAAGGAGTTAAAAAATCTGCCAGTTATCATATTATTGATATCGTCGATAACGTTGGAATTATGGATTATCGAACCAAAGCTTTTGGAGCAGATGGAACCATTGTCCATGGAAGAAATGAAATTGCCTATGCCAATAAAGTGGGTAAAAAAGTTTTGATTGGAATTGAAACCTATCCCTTGCCCTCTGAAATTTTTGCTGTATTCAGGCACAATATTTTTGCAGAATTGACAGGGCTTAAAGAAAGAATTGAGCTAGATCCACGTCAGCTTTTTATGTTTATGGATCAATATCAAGATTTAGGAATTCTCTATGTCCGTCGATTTCGAGACGATTTAAAAGATACTCCAGAAAAAATTGCTCAAGAAATTTCTGTTCTCAAAATGAAACATGGTCATCGTGTGTATAAGACAGAAATTTCAGTAGATGTGCTTCCTTCAAAGCTTTCATTTGCAGGAATGACCAAGGAATATTTTTTGACGATTTATAATGAAACTGTGAATTATTTTTTGAAAGAGCCTAGCTTTTCTGGGATGGCCATACACTATTATGAAACTTTTAAAGAACTTATGGATCAAGGATCATGACCTTTGTCTTTTTCATTGTATATGCCATTCAAGTTTTTATTTTAAGTTATCTTTTTATTTATAATACCCTTTCGTTGGGTCTTTTTTTTATTGCAGCCGCTAAAATTAGAGCCTATGTAGCCCAAGGGAAACTTTCTCACTTAAATCTTCTCTATCATCATCCAGGACTTGCTCCTGTCTCGTTTTTGGTGCCTGCCTATAATGAAGAAAATGCCATTATAGAGAGTATCGAGTCCTTGATGAATCTTTATTATCCGCGCTTTGAAATCATTATTATTAATGATGGATCCACGGATAGTACGTTTCGGCGTGTGAAACATCATTTTGGTTTTCAAAAGCTTGTGGTTCCGCTCCCAGAAACTCTAGGGACAGAGCCTGTCTTTGGAGTGTATGAAATTCCTCAAGAAACATTACAAAAAGAAAAGCCGCACATTTCAAGGGTTCTTTTGATTGATAAAAAAAATGGGGGAAAGGCTGATTCTTTGAATGCAGGCATTAATTTGGCCCAACATCCCTATATTTGCAGCATGGATGCGGATTCTTTGATGGATAAAAATGCGCTTTTAATAGGGATGCGTCCTTTTTTAGATCATCCGGATTTTGTGGTGGGAGTGGGGGGGCAGGTGGGGATTGTCAATGGATGTAAAGTAGAAAAGGGAAAAGTTATAGAAGTAGGGCTGCCCAAAAAATCAATTGAGCTTTTTCAGATCGTTGAATATGCCCGATCCTTTAATATTGGGCGAACTGCTTTGGCGGCCCTAAATTCTTTGATTGTGCTCTCTGGAGTTTTTTCTATTTTTAGGCGGGATCTGCTCCTTAAAGTGGGGGGGTATCTGACTCGCAATATGAAAACAGACGTCGGACTTCGATACTGTGGGGCAACCGATACCGTGTGCGAAGATATGGAAATTGTGGTGCGACTGTATCGCTATATTCAAGAACAAAAGCTTCATGCGAAGGTGGAGTATCTTCCCTTTCCTTTGGCATGGACAGAAGCTCCTGCGGTATATAAAAACTTGGGCAAGCAACGGAATCGTTGGTATCGGGGGCTTACAGAATCTTTAATGTTTCATCGAAAATTGTTATTGAATCCTTTTTTTGGACGTATTGGTTTATTTGCTATGCCGTATCAGTTCTTTTTTGAATTTTTAGGGCCTCTTTTTGAGCTTACAGGATACGTGACTTTGCCATTTTTTTATTTTTTGGGCTATGTGAAC
This sequence comes from Deltaproteobacteria bacterium, assembly GCA_023248265.1. Taxonomy (GTDB): domain Bacteria; phylum Bdellovibrionota; class JACOXK01; order 2-02-FULL-40-11; family 2-02-FULL-40-11; genus JACPST01. The sequence continues at coordinate 13,465 of JAHFEZ010000013.1, read as the reverse complement.
AATACATATCTTATTCTATTTTTCTTGCTGGCTATTGTCTATGGCATGGTGCTTTCTGTTTTAACGCTCCTCATTGGCATGTGGGTGAGTACTCGCTATAAAACAGATTATGAAAACTATAATATTTTCTTTTCTCGAGGGTTTAAAAATATAATTATATTGATCTTTTATGCGCTCTTATCTAACATAGGCTATAGACAGTACTTGTTGTGTTGGCAGGCGAAGGGCTTTGTAGATTTCCTTAAAGGAAAAAAAACTTGGGAAAAGTTCGAGCACAAAGGATTTCGTACTTAGCTTTACTTCTTTTTAGCTTCTTTTTACAAGGGGCATATCCACAAGATTTCTCTAAGGAAATCGACAAATATAAAAAGGAAATTCGTAATAATCCCAATCATGTCGAGTCGATTGTTCAACTGGCACGGTATTTAAGCTGGAGTGGAAGATTTGAAGAATCTATCGAGCAGTATAAACAGGCTTTAAAACTTCAGCCCAGCAATGTGGAGGCAGAAATTGGGTTAGCTACAGTTTATTCTTGGCAGAAAAAATTCCCAGAAGCTATTCGTATTTATAAAAAAATCCTCGAAAAATATCCTGACAATCAGGATGCTTTGGTGGGCTTAGGACGCGTCTATAGTTGGCAAGGCAGCCATTCAGAATCCATAAAAGTTTTGCAGCAGACGCTAAATTTGGATCCAGACAACCGAGAAGCGCTGCTCAGCTTAGGGCGTGTGTATAGTTGGGATAAAAAATATAAGGAAAGTGAAGCAATCTATACAAAGCTCTTAGCTAAAAATCCAAAAGACATCGAAGTGCTCAAAGGCTTGGCCAATACGTATAAATGGGGAGAGCAATATACAAAGGGAATTGCAACAGAGTTAAAAATTTTAGAGTTTCAACCCAAAGATGTCGATAGCCAACTTTCGATTGGTTACATGTATGGGCAGTTGGGGGCCATTAAACAAAGTATTCATTGGTATGAAAAAGCGGCCAAATTAGCGCCTGAGCGAGGGGATATCCAGGCTCATTTGGGGCTTTTGTATAGCCATACGGCACAGGTTGATTCTGCGGCCAATGCCTTTAAAAAAGCCATCACTCTTCAAGAGCGAGATATTGAAAACTATATTGCCTTAGGGCGTGTTTATAGTTGGCAAAATAAAATGGAGGAGTCTGAAAAGATTTTGAAAAAAGCGTTAGAGGTCAATCCTCAAAGTGCAGGGGCGTGGGCAGGCTTGGGGCAACTCTATTACTTTAATGGGGTGTGGGACAAATCTATTTATCATTATAAGAGGAGTTTAGAAATTGATCCGGGATATGTGGAGTCAATTCAAGGATTAAAGCGTGTGAATCTTTTGAAAGCTCCCACCTTTACGTCTCGCTATAATCATTTCATTAATGAAAGTAGAGATGCCTTAACCCATGAGCTTTTGACGCAAGAGCTGGTCGATGTGTTTTCTAATGAAGGCATGTATAAATTTGCCTTAGGAAAAGCTATTGAACTTCGATTTCAGCAGGCTCGATATGATCGGAGAGATAAGAATGCTGTACTGAGAGATTATTGGTATTATGAAAGAATTGCCTCTGTTCGCTTAGACTATCCTTTGTGGAAGGATCACCTTTTTTTCTCAGGCCGTTATGATCAAGAGCTTTTTGGCAGCCGCCCTGAATTTTATGAATTTCAAGAGGGCAATTGGTTTTCGGCAGGCTACTCTTTGCTGCGATATGAAAAAGGAAAATTTCTCTCTGTGGCTTCTTTTTCACGAGAGCCAGATGTCAAAGTGCTAAGGCCCTTAGATGTGGATTCTCTTTTAACCTATGGGATTTCTTCAAGCTATGATTTTACCCAAAATTTTTCAGCGATTGGAAGCTTCTTTTACCAAGATTATAAACATAGGCGAAGAAGTCGAAATGACTGGAAAGGGGTTTTAAATTACAGGCTGCCTTTCTTTAAACAATTAGAATTGGGCTATGAAGCTGAGCGCTTGATTCGGCCCAACGTAACCATTCATTCGGGGACAGCTCGTTTTACAGATAAATTTTTTAAAGATTCACTTTTGATGGAGTTTTTATATCGACTCAATTCTGAAAACCACAGTGAAAACTTTGGTGTGACCAATAAAAATATTCTTGAACTTTTTGCTTCTTTTCCTCTTAAAGATTGGATTATTTTAAATGCGGATACGACGTATCAATTTAACAGAGGCTCAGATCCTGAAAAATTTTGGTCTTTTAGAAACTATGTGACTTTTATTCTAGATTGGGATGCCATTCGAGGGAGATATCCCTCAATAAAATAGAAAGACAAAGTAGCTAAAAATTAATGAAAATTTAATGAGACGCCTCATCCAAAATTCATTGTATTTTGATGAGAACGGAGGTACCCTAAAGGTGTGGAATAAAGCAGTACGTGGGTGGAAGTGGAGCCTAGTTCTTCTCTTTTGGATATTGGGGTGGATGTTCAGTGTAAAATCTGGTTTTGCTCTTGAGCTGAAACCTACAACTCTGCAGGATCGAACGCCTTTTTTTGAAACAGTGTATGAAGAAAGTGGCTCTTTGGAATATGAAATTATTGGAGCCAGCGTTTTAGAGAAGGCTCAAAAAAAGGGGGAAAATGCGTTTCTCTGGAAGCCTCCAAAGGGAGTCAAGGTTAAAAAGGCGTATTTGATTTGGAGTGGTCATGTGGCAGCAGCAGTTATTGAAAAGGGAGCAAAAAAAATTGCTCTAAAATTTCCAGATGCCAAAGGACTTTCCAGAGAACTTTCAAGAGGGCTTTTAAAATTGACACCCAGTCGATTTTATACCGTGGAAGAAGAAGGGCAACAAAAAGCCTATAGTGCGCTTGTCGATGTGACAGATGTTTTAAAGAAAGAAGGAATTTATAAGCTTTATGATGTGGAAACTCAAGTAGATCGATTCGGGGGATATGGAGTGATTGTCATTTATGAAAATAAAAAGGTTCCAAGGCGGTACGTGGAGGTTAAGGTTGGAATCGTACGGCTTAAACCTGGAGAGATATATAGGGTTCAGATTTTAAAAGAAAATAAAGTGGATGGAATGGTGGGATGGATGTCTGTTATGGGGGGAAATGGGATCTCTGGCAATGGAAGTTCCAATCTCTTAAATGGAGTAACGCTCAGTGGAAAAGATGATTGGGACAGTTCCAGTGGATGGAGATGGGATATTGACCATTTTGAGATTGGAAAATTTCAAATTTCCTCTCAAAATGGCTTAACATGGTCAATCGACCCTCTGCTTCAGTGGATTTACCCTGTGGCAGCGGTGGTTCAGATTGATGTAAAGAAGTAAAAGGAGGTGAGAAGTCATGAAAAATATCATTAAATTCATGCTTCTTGTAGGAGTGATCGCGATAGGGACTATGGCTTTGCCAAAGTTGGGCAGTGCAGATGATGTAACGGTGACAGGAGTTGCCGCTGGAACTGGGACTGCTCAAGTGAGCCAACAAAGTCGACCCACTGACTCATCGTGTGCAACGGGTGCGGGCAGTGCCAACAGTGCAGTTCAAATCATTCGAGAACCCAATGCTATGACCATTGTAGGCGTAGGTTCTGGAGCCGCGGGGGTAGATACCCGCCATGTGCAAGGATCTACAACGGGTTCGGGGATGGTGATGCTTCGCATTGGTTGGGGAGGTGGCAGCAGAGAAAGAGAAGATAGAGAGAGAGAAGATAGGGATAATGACTCAAGTCGAGGCGTTGGCAGAAGCCATGATCACAGAGATAGAGATGATGACTCGAGCCGAAGTGTAGCCAGCAGTCGTGATAGCCGAGATTCCAGTCGAGGCCGAGGAGTAGCTTCGCCTCCTGGGGCGCCTGAGTTACCAGGAGATGTGATGTTTGGAAGCGGCTTTCTGGTCTTAGGGTTTGGTCTCTTACTCTATAGAAGGCGAGTACAAGTATGGTGAGCTTTAATCGCACCACTCAAAAGGGTGTAGCCGCAACTGTGGCTATCGGTTTGAGTGGTGTGATTACCTATGTGCTCTTTGGCTCGTTCTTTCACTACTTGTGGTTTACCTGGAGTGTAGACCCATTCTATAAACATGGACTGTGGGTTCTTCTTTTAAGTGTTCTTCTTTACGGAAAATTTTTAGGAACTGCTGTACGTGGGAGTGCCTTAGCTTTTTTTCCTCTCCGTAGCACCAATATGAGAGCTGCAGTGACCGCTTTTTTAACGGCAGCTCTTTTTTTTGCAATGGGCATTCAAACAAAGCTTCCGTGGTTTGGAGGGTTGGCGCTTGTGGCGTGGCTTTTAACCCTACATTTTTTATTTTTTGAATTAAAAAATTGGAAGCATTTTACCTTTCCATTGGGATATTTTTTATTGGCAGTGCCGCTACCGTATCTTTCAGAACTTTCGGGCATTCTTCAACTAGGAGTTGCCAGAATCTGTAAACACCTCTTTTCTTTTTTCCATTTTCCATTGTCTCAAGAAGGCATTTTTCTTTCATTTCCAAACGCTTCTTTTGAAATTGCAGCCGATTGTACAGGGATTAAGTCATGGCTTGTGCTTTTATCTCTCGCTATATTTTTTCTTTATTTTTTACATATTTCTTTTTGGAAAAAAGTAAGTGTGGCCGCATTGATTATTCCTATTTCTTTTTTAAGTAATTTGCTTCGCGTATGTGTCCTTTTGGTGTTTGGATTTTATCAAGGACAAGACGTAGCTATGCGCTATTGGCATGATTTTTCTGGAATGGTGTTTTATGGGTTGGCCTGTAGTTTTGTGCTTTTGGTGTTGATGTTCATGAAGCGTTATGAACCCGCAAAATAAGAAACTTTTTCGACTGATTGGAGTTTTAAGTATTTTTTTGGTGGCCTTGGTGGTGGCCAGATATAAGTTTTTAGATTCTGATTTTCAAGTCAAATTTAAAACTTCTTCCTCTCAAGATACAGCAGGATCCTACCTTTTTACTGCAGATACCTCTTTATACCAGTTTACGTCTTACGAAGGAAAAATGCCGGTGAAGGCGAATTTTTTTTCACCTCAATTTTTACCTCATTTTCCCCTGTATATTGGTAATTGGGAAGGAAAAGATATGGAGCATCAGTATGCCGATATTTCACTTTTTCGTTTGTATCATAATGTTCAAACGAAGGATGATGTTTGGGCCATTGTTGTGTATGGAAGTCATCAAAGTCAGTTTCACTCTGCAGAAGTATGCTATTTGAGTGATGGCTGGGATGTAGCGACGCGAGAAATTAAAAAAATTAAAACCGATCATCAGGAATTTCCTGTCCGATATTTGTTGGCTCGAAAAGGAGATCATGTGCATTTGGTGGCCTATTGGTATCTGTGGGAAACGCCCCGTCGAAAAGTAGAAGAAGGAACGCTTCTTTTTCGGCTGTCTGTGGAAGTGCATGACAGTGAGGAAAAAGCACAGGCAGCACTTTTAAGTTTTATAAATGGACTTTCAAATCTTTCAATGGAAGAAAAAGGGGAGGAAAAAGGAGAAAAGCTTCCGTCTGTCGTTAAAGCTCCCTGGAAAGCTCTTCCGCAAACTCCATTTTCTAAAAAAAGTCCTCCTGTATTTGTCAAGACCTCATCGGATGTTGGGGATATTCAGATGAAAAAACAAAAAACGATGGCATGGATTTTGGGACAACGAGTCCCCAACGGCGTGGTTTCTTTTCCTCAAATGGATCGCCGGTATTTATTATTAAGCTATGAGCTCGATCCTAAAAATCCCCAGACACAAAATGATAAAAGTTATCCCTATATTTATAGCCGCTCTTCCATTTATGATGATGCTCTGGGCCTGATTGCCCTCACCATGGCTGGCCATAATACCGAAGCCGAAGGTATCATCGAAGCGTTTGAGCGAATAGTTCAAGAAAATGGAGAGTTTTGGTTTAGCTACAATACACACAATGAATGGCCATCTACGTGGGATCATAGTGAAGCAACCATCCGAAGCGGGGCCAGTGCGTGGGTGGGCTATGCGATTACATTTTATCTTCGAAAGCGTCTTTTAGATGAACAAATTCATCTAGAAGATCCTTCTTTTAAAAATAATAAGAATAGTGAGCGGTGGCTGGGGCTTTCTAAAAAAATTGCAGATGCACTCTTGCGTGATCAAATTTTAGACTCTAAAGATTTTCGATATGGATTGATCACCGGAGGAAAAGGCAGGCATGACCTGGTGTGGGATGAAACGCAAAAGAAAGTGGTAGAGAAATTTAAAGATGACAAAATTGAGTGGGCCAGCATTGAACATAATTTGGATATTTATTTTTTATTGAAAAACTTGACTCGGCTGACTGGTAGTCAAAAATATGAAAAGGCAGAAAAACTGTTAGAAGAAGTACTTTTGAAAAAAGCTTGGAATGAAAAAGAAGGACAATTTAACCGAGGGGCAAGACTCCAGGGCATGGATGAGGCCCAGGCGCTCGACTGTGCCTCCTGGGGACTTATGTTTTTACATTCTTTAAAGGACAGTGTAAAAGCTAAAAAAGCTTTTCTAACTCTAGACAAATATTTTGTTTTTGATTCAATCCATCATGTGGAAGGGTATCGGCCCTATTATAAGGGATATGTTTTTGATGAGTTTGCCATTAATAAACTTTTTTATCCGCATTGGCCCCAAAAAAGTTGGGCCGATATTCACATGATATGGTCAGAAGGGTCTTTGGGGGTTGCGATGGCGTATCTTAAAATGGGACAAAAAGAAAAAGCCATGCAAATCATCCGTGAGATTTTAAAGATGCAAACGCCCAGTGGCGGTATTCGCTATGCCACCCAAGAAATTCCATTCCAATTTTCTCCCTCGCCCTCTATGGCTGGAACCGCATGGCTGGCGATCGTGCTCTTGGCTTTAGAAAACCCAAAGATGCTCGAACTCTTTTGGGATTAAATTTTCAACTTGCTCTACTTAGGTTGCTTTAGGCGCTCGGCGACCGCATTTCGAAGTGCGGGAATCACTGCATGAAGATTGTCTCCTGGGCATTCGGTTGAAGCCAAAGGAGCATCTCTGTGGCCTGAGACTGTTTCAAGGCTTTGCGGCTCTTTAACATCTTTCGGTGTGTAAGGAGTATGTCCTAGAGGGTCAATTCCATACTGTGTGACTTTCCAAAGCAAGGTGCGGTAGAGGATATTTTGAAGTTCTTTAGAAGGTTGAACCTCTCCCATATAAGATCCAATTGCACAAATTCCCAGAGTTCCTTTGTTGTATTTAACAACTTGAGCGCCAATGACATCTTTGGGGGTAACAACTTCTTTCCCATCCACCATCGTTTTTTCCACAGCAAACCGTCGTCCTTGATAGAGGACCCCATGGGGGCAAACGAGATAATTATAGCCAATATCTGACCAGAGGTGGTTTTTGTCGTGTACATGATAGTCTAGGTAGCCCCGAATGGCATCATCGCAATCCTCGTGAGCAATGTTGCTGTTGAGTGCGGAATGATGAATAAAAAGATGTGTGACCGTTTCTTGAGGTGTTGGGGTTTCTTTGGTCCAGCAAATCGACTCATCTGCTCCCCAGCCTTCGCGAGAGATCATGTAAAATTCTTCTCCTGCAATGGAGCGTTTGATTTTATTTTGTTTTGCCAATGCGATGGAAGGCTGTCTGGAGTCAATAAAAACAAGAGTGAACGCTCCCAATTTTACCTGCGAAAGATCCAGATGGGTCACTTTCACTTGGATATAATGGGCATTTTTTGTGAAAAGAAGCTGGCCGTAATCGAACTTTTGTTCTGTTTGTTCATCGGGCCCCTCCGTCATTAAGAAAACTTCTTGCCAGGGCGACCAGTGTTTACCATCCTGACTGGATCGGATAAGAAAATTTTTATCGTATTTAAAAGTGTCAAGATGAGGCCAATAAATTCCTAAAAAATTTGTTAGAAACGGAGTCTTCAAGGTTTTTGAAAGTTGAGAGAGGGGATACTCTTGTTCGTGATGTAAGCTGGAGCCCGCAAATGTAAGCCCAGAAAATGGGGTCAGCAGCCCTGTAAGCAATGATGAAATTAGAAGTAAAAATAAAAAACTCAATACCTTTGGTTGTTTCATAACTCTCCTTTATTTATTGACAAATTGGGGATCAAAAGCATCCCTCAATCCATCCCCCACAAAATTAATCGATACCACCGTAAGTAGAATAAAAAATCCAGGGAAAAAAGCAAGCAAAGGGGCGATACGTATGTATTCTTGGGCATTATTGAGCATATTGCCCCAGCTGGGAATAGGGGGTTGAACGCCCAGCCCCAAGAAACTTAAAACAGCTTCGTATAAAATGACGCTTCCCATAGAAAGTGTGGTGGCCACGATAATGGGGGCAATACAATTGGGGATCATGTGCCTCCATATGATTTTTCGGTTAGAAACGCCAATACCTTTAGCGGCTTGAATAAATTCCCATTCTTTTAAAGATAAAAACTCTCCTCGGACGAGTCTCGCCACGGTCATCCATCCAAAAAAGACCACAATGAGCATGAGCTTGAGCATCGAAGCGTAGTTGCCGCGGGCCATAAAGTTTAGGGCTTGAGGAAATATTTTTTGAAGATCCACCGCTGCCAAAAGAATCATGAGGGGCAGCTGTGGGAGGGAGAGCATGCCATCTGTAAACCGCATGAGAATCGTATCCACGAACCCTCCATAGTATCCTGCCCAGGCGCCAATGGTCATGCCGATGCCTAAGGAAAAAAGGGCAGAGACCCCTGCAATCATCAAAGATATGCGTCCTCCATAAAAAATGCGCGCTAAAACATCTCGACCTAAGTCATCGGTGCCAAAGGGATGGTGTAAGGACAGTGGAAGAAAGCGATTGTGAATATCTGTGGAGATGGGCGTATACTTAGAAAAAGTTTCTAATAGGAATGGGATAAAAATAACAATGGCTGTAAGAGCCAGCATTATAAAAAGGGACACGCAGGCTAATCGGTGATGACGAAATCGTTTCCAGGCCATTTGCATCGGGCTATAATATTTTTTTTGAGGGATGTTATTATTGCCCATGACCACTGATCCTAATTCTAGGGTCCACAAATGCATAAAGAATGTCTGCAACAAAATTAGAAAGAAGTGTGAGCCCTGCTAAAAATAAAAAGGCGATCATTGCGACATAATAATCAGTGCTTAACACAGAATCTAGCAGAAGACGCCCCATGCCAGGCCAAGAAAAAATCATCTCGGTAATGACAGCGCCGCTGACCAGATCAGGCAATGAAAGAGCCAGAATGGTAATAATAGGGATTAAGGCATTTCTGAGGGCATGTTTAAAAAGAACGACCTCTTCATCTAACCCTTTGGCGCGCGCGGTGCGAATATAATCTTTGTGAAGGACTTCAAGCATGCTCGATCGAGTATAGCGAACCCAATAGCCAATACTTTGTACACTAATCGAAAGAACAGGCAAAATGAGGTATCTTAATTTGTCTGCCAGATTATCAACTCCAATGGTTTGAATGCCGCCGGCAGGAAGCCATCTTAATTTTTCAGAAAAAAATGTCATGAGCATGATCCCCAGCCAAAAGGAAGGGATAGAAATTCCAATAAAAGCAAAAATGCTAATGACAAAATCTAATTTTGAATAATGATGAAGCGCCGAATAAATGCCAATGGGAAGGGCAATGAGAAGACTTAAAAGAAAAGCTGCGCTCATCAGTTTAAACGTATTGGTAATGCGGCCCTTTAAAATTTCTGTGGTGGGTTTTTTATACACTCTGGAAAAACCAAGATCTTGATGAATGACAACTTGTTTGAACCATTTGAAATATCGAATATAGATAGGGCGATCTAAGCCATATATTTTTTTAAGTCGTACAATATCTTCTGCTTTCACCTTAGGGTTTGCAGTGATTAAAAGCTCTATGGGATCTCCAGGCATGAGACCTAACATAGTGTAGATCGCAATAGAAAGAATAAATAGGATCAAAAGTGTTTGGACAAACCTACGCGAAAGATAAAACACCATGAAGTGTTAGGGTTCCTTAATTAGCAAATTTCCACATTTCCGCATTCCAGGTGATCGGCGTCAAAGTTCCTGTCATTTTCCAGTTTTGTAATGTTTTATGAGCGACAGAAATATCCGATCTAAAGAACATAGGAAGTGCAGGAACTTCTTCTGCCCAGATGACTTGTTCTTGTTGCAAAAGTTCTTTTCGTTTGGCTTCATCCATGAGGACAGGGACCTGATGATCTAATTTATTGGCCTCTTCATTGATCCAGCCAGGTGTATTTTGCCCTAGCCAATTATTTTTTTCAGAAGGAATATTTTCTTTGGTCCATAAACTTTCTCCATCACTTAAGGGATCCATCCCCCACGCATAGAGAGCCAAGTGTTTAAATTTTCTGTGCTTCATGGTTTCTCCAAAGAAAACTTTTCCAGGTTGATTGACAATCTCTAGATCGATCCCAATTTTTCTCCAGTCCGATTGTAAAATTTGTTCCGTTTGTTCTCGGGTTTTATTTCCCGCGGTGGCCATAATGGTCAGCCGCAATTTATCTCCTCGATTGTTGACGCGAATTCCATCGGTGCTTTCCACCCAACCCGCTTCTTCTAGGAGCTTTTTAGCTTTGTCCGGATCGTAGGCATAGTGCTTAATTTTGGGATTATAGCCATAGTGTTTGGGAGGAAGCCAGCTGTCAGCTACTTGTTGTTTGCCTTGAAACAGAACATCTGAAATCATTTGACGATTGGCCCCATACATCAGGGCTTGTCGAACCCGTTTGTCCTTTAAAATGGGGTCATCTAAATTGCAGTCAATGTGTTCCCAGGTTAAAGCCGGACGATAGTAAAATGTAAATTTATCTCCATGGCGTCTTTCAAAATCCAGCGCTTGATCTAAAGAAAGTCCCAGAGGAGAAATGGCATCAATGGTGCCTGAAAGAAGATTGGATTCTAGAGCGTTGGTATCTGTAATAATTTTATAAATGATCTTTTCAAAGGTGGGAGGCGTTCCAGTCCAGTTGGGATTTTTTTCAAAAATGAGATGGCTTCCACTAACCCATTCGGTCAGTTGAAAAGCGCCATTTCCTGTGGGTTTGGTATTGAAAAAGGATTCGTGGTATTTTTCAGGATTTTTTTTATATTCGGCCTCTACGATGTGTTTGGGGACGACCATGTGGCCCAAAAAATAACGAGCATAAGGTTCTTTCCACGTTACAACCAGTGTGTGGTCATTCGGAGCTTCCATTTTTTCAATCCGTCGATCAACATCTCGGGTAATGACAGGAAGTCGATCATCCATAATCATTTGATGAGTAAAAATAAAATCTTCAGGGGTGAGGGGAACGCCATCGGCCCATTTTAATCCTTCTTTAAAATGCCAGGTTACTTGCACTTGATTTTTAGGAAGCATTTTCACCCATCCATTTTGGAGCGAAGGAATCTCTGTGACAAGTCGGGGATGGTAGTCCCAGTTTTCATCTTGTTCGACCATGTCTTCATACATGAGCCAATACAGTTCATAGGAAGCGGCCATTTCACTAAAGAGGGGGTCTAACGTATTGGGTTCTTGTGTCATGCCAATGACAATTTGTTTATTATTTTTTTTGTTGGCCTTTTTGGATGTGAATGTGACGATCAAAACGACAATCAAAATGCCTATCAGAATCGCTCCAAGCCATTTGGTGTGATGAATTTCTCTTCTTATTTTTTTAGCCATAGACACCTCTCTTTGTAAGATACGAACTTGGCATAGGCCAGAGGGTAAAATCAAGTAAATACTTGCTTTTATTTTTTTAAATGGGTACCTTGATGGGCATGAATTTCAAAAAAATATTTATTATCTTTTTACTTTTAATCCTTCCCGTCATGCTTCATGCCAAAGCGTCTAAAGTTAAGAAAGGGGCAAAGCCTATGGAAACAACAACCTACGCTGAGTTAGAAACTACCCAAGGAAAAATTAAAATTAAGCTTTTTGCAGACAAAGCTCCCAAAACCGTAGCCAATTTTGTAGAGTTGGCCCAAGGAACCAAAGAATTTACGGATCCTAAAACAGGTAAAAAAGTAAAACGTCCTTTTTATGATGGGCTTATTTTTCATAGAATCATTCCAGATTTTATGATTCAAGGGGGCGATCCCAGAGGCACTGGAACTGGGGGGCCTGGCTATACCTTTTCAGATGAATTTAATCCTACTCTCAAGCATGACAAAGCAGGGATTCTTTCAATGGCCAATGCGGGTCCCAATACCAATGGCTCTCAATTTTTTATCACAGATAAACCCACTCCCTGGCTCGATGGACACCATACGGTATTTGGAGAAGTGGTGGAAGGAATAGAGGTAGTTCATAAAATCGCTCACGCCGACAAAGGTGCTAACGACAAACCTCTTCAAGATATCGTCATCAAAAAAGTCACTATCGTTGGGAAATAAATTTCTCATCCTTTTAATGGTGATGAAAAATTGGGCATTGACAAAGTTCTCAAAAATGAGTACTCTTTAAAATAGAATGGCAACCTGGTCAGTCATCCTCGTTGGTGAAGCTGAAAAAGAATTAGATGGGGCTCCTCCCCAAATCAGAAAGAAATTTGATCATTGGGTTGTAGCTGTTCAAGCTTTTGGTCCGTGGCTTAAAGGTGGCTGGCGAACTGAGGCGCTGTCTGGCGTTCTCAAGGGCTTTTATTCCATGCGGCTTAATCGTCAATGGAGAGCAATTTTTGAGATCAGACCAGAGAGAAAAGTGATTGTCATTCGGATTGTTGCCCACGATTATAAGAGCGTAGGAAGGAGGTAATCAAATGAAAACTAAAACAGGTCAACTATTTGAAGAAGCACTCAAGCAGGCAGATATTGATTTGAAGCCTGGGACTGAAATTAAGGTAAAAGTTCAGGGAAAGGGAAAACATTTACGTCTGATGGTGAATCCTGTAAATTTAACTAAATTCGAGGCCAGTATTTTGGAGCGTTCTAGAAAGGTTTCTGAAAATCTTAAGACTTATCAGCCTAAACTTCCTATGGGTGAACGAATACGAACACTCAGAAAAGCTGCGGGATTGACCCTAGAAGCTTTGGCTTCAAAAGCTCAGATGAGCAAGGGAAGTCTTTGCTCGATCGAAAAAGGAGAACGTCCAGTCGGCCTGGGCATCCTTCGCAAAATTTCTAAGGCAATGGAGTGTTCACTTTCGATTTTGGTTGATTAGGCTGGAACAGTCCTACAGAGCTCACTCCGAAAAAGATGCCAGCGACAAACCTCTTCAAGATATCGTCATCAAAAAAGTCACTATCGTTGGGAAATAAATTTCTCATTAAATTCTAATGTAGCTATCCAAATTTCTTTGAAAAATTGACAATTTTTGTAGTCAGATTTTAGTCTACATAGTATAATTTTCTTATTGAGTTGAGTGGTACGTTTGTGGAGTTTTTTACATGAAATGGGTCTATTTTTTAAAGTTTTCTCTTTTATTCCTCTGTGTGCTTTTTATAGCCGCGTGCGGTGGCGGCGGAGGTGGTGGCGGAGGAGGGGGAGGATCGCCTTCAGGCGGTGGAAGTGCTGGAGTAACGGCTCCCTCT
>JAHFEZ010000072.1 GCA_023248265.1 Deltaproteobacteria bacterium | reverse complement strand
TATTTTAGTCGTCTGTTTAAAAGATTTTCAGAAGGGGCTAGGAGAGGGTTTTTTTGGCCAGAGCAATGACATCATCAATATTATTAAAAGGCTTGGTGAGATAGGCAGAAACGCCGAGCTCTTTGGCTTTGGCTGCGGTTTTAGCATCGCTATAGGCGGTCATTAAAATCACAGGTGTTGTGATGTGGGCGTGGCGGATTTGTTCTAGAAGTTCAAGGCCGGAGAGTTTGGGCATGATGATATCGAGTAAAATTAAAGAAGGATTTTGGCTCTGGATTTTTTGAAGGCCTTCTTGTCCATCCGAAGCTGTGAAAACTTGAAAGCCTTCTTTTTGAAACGCACGACTTAAAGCACGTATGATAATTTGTTCATCATCGATAATAAGAATGGTGGGACTCATAAAAAGGTGTAAGCCGCTAAAAGTCCTCCAATGCCTAGCGCCCAACAATAGTAACTAAATTTAAAAAATTCTCCACGCATGAGAATTTTGATTAAAAACATCAAAGACAAAGTTCCAAACACCAAGGAAAATAAAAATCCAATGATGAAAGGGTTTGCATCTGGGATTTGAAGATGGGGTGTTTTATATATTTTTAAGGCCAAAGCTCCAAGGATGGAGGGAATGGATAATAAAAATGAAAAAGTGGCTGCATCACGACGACCTGATTTTAGTATAAGAGCGGTTGTAATCGTAGCCCCTGAGCGAGAGATTCCTGGCAAAATGGCAATGCCTTGGGCCAAACCAATCAAAAATGCTTTGGGAATGGTAATGAAAGAAAACAAGGGCCCTTCCAGAGTAATCGATTTTTCAGGAATTTTTTTGGTGAGCCATAAAAATGATCCTGTAACCAGGAGACATCCGCTGGCAATTTTCATCGATCCAAATGTTTGTTCGATTTGATGAAACAAGGTCATCCCAATGATTCCTGTTGGAATGCCTGCCACAATAATGAGAAGAAGCGCGCGAGGTTGCATGAAAAGTCGGATAATTTCTTTTCGAAAAATAAGAACCGTTGCTAGAAGTGTCCCAATATGCAAGACCAGATCAAAAAGAAGTTCGGGCTCTTTAAATCCCAAAATATTTTGAACAATCACCAAATGCGCAGAACTAGAAACCGGTAAAAATTCTGTAATCCCTTGAATAATTCCTAAGAGAATAGCTTCAAAAAGATTCATGAGATTTGTCCTTTAGAGGCAAGGTTACTTTAAATGTAGATCCTTTTTTAAGTTGGCTTTGCACTTCAATTTTTCCTTTGTGATCTTTAATAATTCCATAGCTTACTGTAAGTCCCAGCCCTGTACCATGAGTTTTTTCTTTGGTGGAATAAAAAGGATCAAAAATTTTAGCAATATTTTCTTTGGGAATGCCCATGCCAGAATCTTTTATTTTAATTTGGACGACGGATTTTTCAGGCAAATATTGGGTATGAATACTCAAATTTCCCCCATGGGGCATGGCTTGAAGGGCGTTGAGCAAAAGATTAAAAAAGACTTGCTGGAGTTCATTAGGGTTGGCTTTGATTTTAGGAAGCGTGTCTGTCAGATGCTTTGAAATGTGAATGGGCTGCTTTGCTTCTCTAGAATATTGAATTAAGGGGAGAGTGGCCTCAATAATGTCATTGATAGAGACCCAAGTTTTTTTAGAAGATTTTGTTTTTTCTGAAAAATCCAAAAGATTTTCGATAATCTCTTTACACCGAAGCGAGGCTCTTTCTATTTCTAAAATATCTGAAAGGTGAGGATCTTTTTTGTCGAGTTCTCGGTTCAAAAGTTGGGCCAGCGCGGTGATACCTGTCAGAGGATTATTGAGTTCATGGGCCAAGGAACTGGCCAAATGCCCAATGGCCGCCATTTTTTCAGATTGAATGAGCTGGCGAAATAAATGAGAGGGTTCTGTTCGATCCCGGTAGTACATGACAAGAGAGCTTACTTGGTTTTTGTCATTGAGCATCGGGAAAGACCAACTCAGGTAGTCTTTATCCTTAAAATCTTTGATTTCATGTTCGGGGGTTACAGTGTGCTGTTTTAAGCTTTCTAATGCAGGGCAATTTTGGCACGGAGTTTTTCGATGGGCCAAAACTTCATAACATTTTTTGCCAATGATTGTTTCCACTCTTTGGTGGGTAATATTTTCTGTGGCTCGGTTAGCCTTGAGGAGATTAAAATCTTTGTCGATGACGGTGACCAAATCACCGATGGCATCAAACGTGGATTCCCACTGCCTAGATCCTTGCTCAATGATTTCTAAAAGTTTCATTTTTTCAATGGCAATGGCAATAGGGCTTGCAATATCTGATATTTTTTTAATTTCTTCTTCAGAAAAGGCACGAGGTTTTCGACTTGCTAAATTAAGCGTGGCCATGCAGCTTGGAACTTCTTTGCTCTCGTTCCTCATTTCATCCATGAGGGGAAAAATAAAATAAGAAGCATATTTTTTGTTGTCCCACAAAATAGGAGGCGCCTTGTGAGTGACAATAGGAAGCGGGTGAGAGAACAACTGTTCCATTAAGGCATATTTTTCTAGAGGAAAGGAAGCCATCTGTGCTTTTTGGTTTACAAGTAAGGTGTGGTGAGGGCTCATCTGAACAACAATGCTTGCGCTATCAAAAGGAATAAGTTTTTTGAGTTCTTTTAAAATAATTTTAAAAATTTCTTTTAAATTGGTGGCATAGCTAAGTCCTTTGATTAAAGAGTGAGTAATTTGAAGCTGAATTTTTTTTGCGTGTACGGCTTTTTGAGATTGAACCGTTTTTTCAATTCTATTTTCAATTACTTGTTTTAAATTGAGCCCCAAATGTTTTAAGTGATCGTTTTGACTGCGGATGAGATTTAAAAGTTCTCGATTTTGTTTTAAAAGTTCATGGCGTTGCCACGAAGTTTCAACCGTCATGATAAGGTCATCATCATTCCAAGGTTTGGTGACAAAGCGATAGACTTCCCCCTTAAGCAAAGAATCCTCGGCGATTTGGGAATTAAAATAGCCTGTGAGAAGAATGCGAGAGATATCAGGCCACTTGGCTTTGGTTAGGGACAAAAAGTCTGTGCCTTTTTCTTCCCCTAGTTTTTGATCACAAATAATAATTCCGACGCTTGGATATTGTTCAATAATTTCAATAGCTTGTGGTATGGCTTGGGCAGTAAAAACTTCATATTTTGGCGAGTGAAAAAGTCTTTTTAAAGCAGACAAAACATGACTCTCATCATCCAAAATGAGCATCGAAATTTTGTTCATGAGCGATACCTTATATACGGCAGGGGAATATGCTTATACTACAGGTATTTTCCCGTTTGGTCAAACGGACTTAAGGAGTGACAGATTGGGGCTTAGAAGGATGAGGAACAGAGATAACAACCTTATTTCGGCCTGCTTTTTTGGCGACATAGAGAGCTTGGTCGGCAGAATGGATGAGCGTGAGATCACTTTTTCGGCCAGGGGTGTGGTAGTTTGAAATACCAATACTAACGGTGAGAGATTCTTTCTTGATCAAGTAGGA
>JAHFEZ010000046.1 GCA_023248265.1 Deltaproteobacteria bacterium | reverse complement strand
ACGTGGGAAGCTATTCACAAACCCAATGCCGATGAGCATTCCTATGGCATCAATGTTAACCTAGGCATTCATTTCGACGATCTTCTCAGATAGCAATTTTAATTCTTAAAATAAAAAAGGGCCTGGATTTTATTCAGGCCCTTTTTGTAATTTTGAGATAAATTATTGAGTATATGCCAAGGTTCCTAAATCTCGTGGCATTCTTTTCTCTAAATCTAAAGAGTAAACAATTTTTAAATTAGAGAGCTCATCCCACTCTTTTAGAATTTCTTCTTGTTCAGCGCTAGATTTGCCATCTAAGCTTTTTTCTAAGCCTTGGGTGGTTTTTTCCAGTCTACCTACAATATTTCCCATGACAATCCATTGCTCTTCTTGAGGAACTGAAGCAATGAGTTGTTCCAGTCCATCAAAGAGTTCTTGTTTGCTTTGACTGTTCATGAAAATTTGATCTGCTGTTTTTTCAATGTCAGAGCGTGCAGGAAGTTTTACATACAGCATGGCTTTTTCAGCAGGGGATGAAGTTTGTTGAGAATCTGCCATTTCAGAGCGATCTCCCAGGATCCATCTGCCTCCTTCAATCGTTCCTTCAACTGTAGCCACAAGACCTGTGAGAACAACGCCAGTAGCTCCACCGATGACAGAGGTTCCTCCTCCCAAAACAATAACGTAGGGATCTAATACAAGATAAATTGCAGCAGCTCCGACCGCTGGAGCAGCAGGAGAAAGGGCATTAGCAGAGATGTCCCCTAAACGATAGAGCGTTCTTCCTGTAAATTCTACGGGGAACTCAACCCCTGCCACAATGGCGGAATGAACCACAGTTCTTGCCGTATAGAGAGGATAAGACAACAGATACAAAGCTGTGCTCTTTTTTTCTAAGCTTGTGGCGCTATCATGGTTTTGAAGAGCAATCTCTCCGATTTTCTCAGCTTTATGTGTCAGATGGGTCCATGTTTTTGTGAATAGCTCTTTAACGGATCGGCCGACTTTTTCCGGATAATCTCTAAATACATTTTTTTCATTGGAGCTTTTATATTTGCCCAATAGTTCAAGGGCCCCCTCATTGGCTACTTTGACAGCCCAGCTTGTTAGTTCTATGCCTAAAACGAGAGGATTTTGAATTTCACCTGCGGTACCATCCTTATCTACAGATCGTATTTGTCCACGCCAAAATGTGTCTTTGGTTCCTTGCCAAAACACACGTGTCCAATAAAAGTCCCTGGGGGCAACATATCCTTCTGGTGAAGCTTTTTGACTATTGTCCGCCCATGATCCTATAGAGAACAATACCAATAACAATGTAAGTAATATTTTTTTCATTGATCGATACCTCCTTTCAATGAAGTTAAGATTTCACATGTTTTTAGCAGGAAAAATATTTAAGGCAAGAAGTTTCTTACCGAACGCTAATTTTTAAGGCGCGCTCGATGTGAGGCTTCACGACTTCAAAGGAGCGATCTTTAAGGCGAACAAGATCGCGCAAAACTCCTTCTTGGTGAATCTTGTTAAGCCAAAGTTCCACATCTTGAGGAAGTTCGGAAGGATGGTAGTACCGATAGGTGCGCTCAAGGGCGGCCACTACATTTTTAGGATTCCATTCTTGATCTTTCATGTGATTTAAAAGCATTCCTGTAAATTGATCTGGAAATTGACGATAGATAGGCTCATATTTTGCTAAAATGCGTGTTCGTTCTTCTGCTGTGAGAAGTGCTCTGTTTAAGGACGGGCGTTTGGCCGAAAGCAGGGCTCGGGCGGAGAGCATTCGAACGGTATAGTCTTTATCGCTATTGAGGGTGAGAGTGACCGCATCGATGAGCTCTGGAGGTAAATCTTGAACAATGCCGTTTAAAACAGTACGTTTTAAATCCTTGTCCGTCGTTTTATCTCTTAAAATTTTATCTAAAATGCCCATCATCTGATCTGGAAAGTGAAACAATAGCTCCACAGCAGATATCCTTAAATACACATGATCTTTTTCTGAAAAAATCAGTGTTTCTAAGAAGGGGACAAGTCTGGGATCATTGCTTTCAAAAGGAGGGGCATCTTTGTCTACTGCTTTTTGAAGAGTTATGATTTTAGTTAAAATATCCTTGGGTTTTTGAAATCGGCGTGTGGAACCTTTTATTTTTCTTCGTGTGGTGGGAGGCTCCGCTGCTTCTTCTTCAGTTATGGCAGCAGATGATGCTAATTGTTCTAGATCACCGTCTGTGGCTCCTCTGAAGGCAGATTTTTGCTGTCCTTTTGCTAAGTTTTCGAGAAAACTTTGAGCAGCTGCCCTAACTCTTGGGTTTTCATCTTCTTCAATCAGTTGAAGAAGTGTTGGGCGCAGTAAAGTATAAGAAAAGGGAGCTTGTTCAAGTAAGTCTAAGAGTTTGAGCTGGACACGATGATCAGGATCAGAAACGACCATTTCTAAAAGATCCAAAACAAAAGGAGATCCATCAAAGATGTGATACATGAAAATGGGAATTAAAAGATCGTGTCGAATGCCCCACGAGGGATCGGTTTTAAGAAGTGTGGCAATGGGAAGTAAAAGTTCGTTTCTCAAGTCATATCGATTCACAGGGGTCACGGGGGACCCAGGGGCTGTGGGGGATAAAAATTGTTTTACCGCTTGTTCTCCTAAAACTTTGCAATAGACCATGGCTATTTCA
Organism: Deltaproteobacteria bacterium; assembly: GCA_023248265.1. Classification (GTDB taxonomy): domain Bacteria; phylum Bdellovibrionota; class JACOXK01; order 2-02-FULL-40-11; family 2-02-FULL-40-11; genus JACPST01. The sequence continues at coordinate 7,335 of JAHFEZ010000046.1, read as the reverse complement.
AGCCTTGTTTTTTCCGAAGGAAATTTTTTAGAGCTCAAGGACTCTTTCCACTGGCTGAGTTCTTCAACCAGGGCTTGTGCAGTTTCTTCTTGGGTGAGGCGGAAAGTTTTTGCAAGAGTGGGTGTCTCCCCTTCTAAAAAGAGTGCTTTAAGTTGACCAAATGTTTGAGGCAGTTTCTCGGCAAATTTGAATTGAGATATTTTTTCAACAAAATCTGTATACGTTAAAAAATCTTTGGAAGGAGATCTGGGAAATTCGGCAATAATTTTTAAGTAAGCTAATTTCCATTGTTTGGGGTCATTATAGTCGGGTTGCCATGAGTTCCAGTCTTGAGCCCAAGAAACAGATGCGGTTAATAATAAAAGAAATATGAGGTTAGAAAAAAATAGCTTAATTTTTAAAAATACCATTGAAACCCAAGTGCTCCATAGGGGGTTCCATTGGCATTGGAAGTTGAAACTAAAAACTCAACATCGGCAAATAGGCAAAGCCCGAGATCAGACATATAATGAATGCCCAAAGCCAGGGGGAGCAAAACGATGCCGTTTTTAAGCTGGCTTCCATCTTGTTTGACGAGGCCCAGTTTTACAGCGGGCTCAGAATTTTGAGCTGTTTTGGGTCCATTTTGGGTGCTTGCCCAGTACGTGAGTCCTGCGCCTACGTAAGGGGTAAAGGCGTGGTCTAAGATCAAATAGCGTCCTTGAAGAACATAAGCATCGTAGTAAATACCTGTTCCCACTCCGATTTCTGCATTAATGGTAGAATACCAATTCATATCCCCTACAATTCCTATGACCCCAAAGGGGCCCCCTACCACAGAGCCTACTCCAAAACGAAAATCATCTCTGGGATTATAGCTCATTTGGGTTGAAGAGGCGTCTTCTTCTGCTGCAGCCTGAGAAAGAATGGGAGCAAACAAAAAGGTCAAGAAAATCACCCAGAAAACTCCCCAGAAGACTCTTATGAAGGCGATAAATTTGTACATAGGCTCCCTATATACCACGAGTCTGGTTTTGCTGCAATTTTTACTAGTAAGGAGACCCTCTTTTTAGGTATAAAAAGAGAATATGCACTTTTTCACTTGGATCGTGGGATTTCTTCTGGCCGGATTTCTTTTTTCAGGCTGCTCCATGAAGACATTGGCTGTGCGAATGACTGCAGATATCTTATCTGAGGGATCGGCTGCTTTCGAAGAAGAAAGTGATTTGGAACTGGCCGAGCATTCCATTTCTGCCAACCTCAAGGTGATTGAAGGGATGCTCAAATCTGATCCTTCCAATGAAACCCTTCTCATTCTTTTAGCCAGAAGTTATGGAGGCTATGCGTTTGGATTTATCGAAGAGCGTTATTTAGAGTGGAAAGAAAAAGATCCCCCAAAAGCAGAGCACTTTAAACACAGAGCCGAAGTTTTTTATCTTCGAGGAAAAGACTATGCACTTCAAGCTTTAAAGCAATCGAATTCTCAATTTGAAGCAGCGTTAAGCGGTGATTTTGAAACCTTTGAAAATGCGCTTTTAGGATTTGGCCATAGCGATGTTCCAGCTCTTTTTTGGACAGCGTATAATTGGGGGAATTGGTTGAATCTCAATTTAAATTCACCCGAAGCCATTGCGGTGGCTCCCAAAGTTGAGCGTATGATGAAAAAAGTAGTAGAGCTTGACGAAAATTACTTTTTTTCAGGGCCTCATCTTTTTTATGGAGTCTATTATGGAGCCCGTCCACCGATGCTGGGAGGGGACAAAGCCAAATCGAAGATGCATTTTGAGCTTGCGCTTAAACTTACAGATCGAAAATTTTTAATGACACACGTTTTGTATGCACAATATTATGCGGTTCAAATGCAAGATGCGCAGTTATATACGAAGCTTTTAAAAGAAGTCTTGGATGCACCTGATACGATTTATCCAGAACAAAATTTAATTACACAGCTGGCCAAGAAAAAAGCCCAGCGACTTTTAGCAGCCAAGAGTAAGTTTTTTTGAGAGGAGTTATATGCGCTATATCATTCTATTTCTAATGCTTTTTCCTCATATGGGGATGGCCAAAGCTATCGAAATTAAACTTTCTATCTTAGCTCCCGAAGGTTCTACATGGATGAATATTATGAATGAGTTCAACAAGGAGCTTGAAAAAGAAACCAAAGGCCAGGTGAAATTTAAAGTTTATGCAGGTGGCGTGTCTGGCGATGAGCTTGATGTCATTCGAAAAATTCGCATTGGTCAAATTCATGCGGGTGGGTTTACGGGAGTGGGATTGGGGCAAGTGGTTCCAGCTGTGCGTGTGCTAGAGCTTCCCTTTATTTTTAAAAATTATAAGGAAGTGGATTATGTGACGTCTCATTTAAAATCTTATTTTGAAGGCGAATTTGAAAAAAAAGGATTTGTGTTTTTGGGGTGGGCTGAAGCGGGTTTTGTGAATGTTTTTTCAACAAATCCTATTACCACTCTTGAGGATTTTAAAAAGGTAAAAATGTGGGCATGGGAGGGAGATCCTTTGGTCAAAGCCCTGGCCGATGCCTATAAAGTTGTGCCTGTGCCCTTGTCCATTACAGATGTCTTAACATCCCTTCAAACAGGCCTTATTGATTCTTTTTATGCGCCGCCTCTAGCAGCCATTGCGCTTCAGTGGTTTACCAAAGTGAAATATATGACGCGACCCGAGCTTGCCAATGCTACGGGAGGTATGATTATGAGCAAAAAACAATTTGATAAATTATCTGCTGAAAATCAAAAAATATTAAAAGATGTAACCATTAAATATTCTGCTAAAATTATTGAGGCCACTCGAAAAGACAATGAAAAATCCTATGAAGTGCTTAAGAAAAATGGAATTAAGTTTGTTGAGATTTCTCAAAAAGAATTAGAAGGCATGGCCAAGACCAGTGAAAAAGTTCGTCAAGTGCTCACCGGAAAACTTTATTCAAAAGAGCTTTTAGATCGGATGATGAATTTGATTCAAGAAGCCCGAAAACCATGAAGTGGATCCGAACTTTTAGCGACACGATTTCTCACCTTGAAAATTTTTTATTGGTTACCTTTATGCTTTTTATGATTGGGCTTTCGTTTGCCCAAGTGGTTCTTCGCAATGTTTTTTCATCTGGATTTAATTGGGCAGATATCTGTTTAAGAAACATTGTGTTGTGGGTGGGATTTATGGGGGCCTCGTTGGCCACTCAGCAAAATCGCCATATTACCATCGATGCTTTAACCAAGTTTTTGTCTCCTCGGCTGCAAATTGTGGCTGAAGTTCTGACCAGTATAGTTTCAACAGCAATCGGCGGGATTTTTATTTGGGCTTCGGTGAGTTTTGTTCTATCGGAACATGAAGCGGAGTCTTTAGCCTTTTTGGGAATTCCATTTTGGGTGGTGGAGCTCATTATCCCCATTGGATTTGGGCTGATTACACTTCGGTTTTTTTTAAAAGCCTTAGAAAACATTTCTAAACTTTTTTCTGGTTTAAACCCCTCCTCATGACCGCTCTTCTTTTTACATTAGGTTTCCTCATATTGGCACTGCTGGGTACGCCTCTTTTTATGATTATTGGAGGCATTGCATTTCTTTGTTTTTATTTTTCAGGCACTGATCTTTCGGCGGTCATTGTAGAAATGTATCGCATTGCCTCTGCACCTACGCTTTTGACGATTCCTCTTTTTACTTTTGCTGGCTATGTGATGGCAGAAAGTGGAACTCCCAAACGTTTGATTGATGTGGCGAAAAGCTGTGTGGGGTGGGTCCCAGGAGGGGTGGCCATTGTCACACTTCTGACCTGCGCATTTTTTACCGCATTTACCGGAGCCTCCGGCGTTACCATTATTGCTATGGGAGGACTTTTATATCCTATTTTACTTTCTGAAAAATATTCAGAAAAATTTAGTTTGGGAATTGTCACGACCTGTGGGAGTTTGGGACTTTTATTTCCGCCCTCTTTGCCTCTCATTTTATATGGACTTGTGGCCCAAGTCAGCATTGATCAGCTTTTTATTGCAGGAATTTTACCAGGAATTTTACTGATTGTTCTTTTGTCTCTTTATTCCATGTATCAGGGGATAGCTTCCCAAGTTCCCAGAAGCTCCTTTAATTTTAAGGAGCTGGGCAGATCTCTTTGGGTGGCCAAATGGGAGCTTCCTTTGCCTCTTTTGATTTTGGTGGGAATCTATGGAGGATATTTTACAGCCACAGAGGCTGCCGCGGTGACTGCTTTTTATGTGCTCATTGTAGAATGTCTTATTTATCGAGATGTTTCTTTTACAAAAGATTTGCCTCGCATCATTCGAGAAAGCATGATTTTGGTGGGCTCTATTCTTATTATTTTAGGCTCGGCGCTGGGGTTAACCAATTATCTTGTGGACGAACAAATTCCCATGAAAATTTTAGAGCTCATGAAAGTCTATATTACAAGTAAAATTATGTTTTTGGTGGTGCTCAATATTTTTCTACTTATTGTAGGATGTATGATGGATATTTTTTCTGCCATTATTGTGGTCGTGCCACTGATTGTTCCTGTGGCCAAAGCTTTTGATGTCAATCCTCTTCATTTAGGTATTATCTTTTTAACCAATTTAGAAATTGGATATCTCACTCCGCCGGTTGGAATTAATCTTTTTATTTCTTCCATGCGATTTCGAAAGCCTGTGCTTTCATTGTATGTGATTGCAATTCCTTTTCTTTTGATTTTGCTTTTTGCCCTTCTCATTATTACCTATGTTCCTGAACTTTCCACATCTTTGGTTCATATCTTAGGCCTTAATTCTGCGCACCCCATAGGGCTGGATTAATTTACTCCCCCAAATAGGCTTTTTTGACGTCGGGATTGTTGAGGAGGTCTTGGGCATTGCCAGAAAGCACAATGCGGCCGGTTTCAAGCACATAGGCTTTGTGCGCAATGTGGAGCGCCATGTTGGCGTTTTGTTCGACCAGTAAAATCGTTGTTCCTTGTTTATGAATTTCTTGAATCACTTGAAAGATACGTTTGATGATTTGAGGGGCCAGCCCCAAAGACGGTTCGTCAAGTAAGAGAAGCTTAGGCCTGGCCATGACCGCACGAGAGATTGTGAGCATTTGTTGCTCTCCTCCGGAAAGCGTGCCTGCTTCTTGTTTTCGTCTTTCTTTTAAAATAGGAAAAAGCCCAAAGACATACTCTTTGTCTCGTTGAATACCTTCTTTGTCTTTTCGAGTGTACGCTCCCATTTCAAGATTGTCTTCTGTGGAGAGGTTAGCAAAAATGCCTCGTCCTTCCGGAGCTTGAGAAATGCCACTTTGGACAATTACATGAGGTTTTTCTCCAGAAATATCTTGTCCTTGAAAAAAAACTTTTCCTTCTTGAGGTTTTAAAAGCCCAGAAATTGTTCGAAGCGTAGTACTTTTACCTGCCCCATTGGCCCCAATGAGAGTCACAATTTCTCCTTCGTTGACTGAAAGAGAAATGCCTTTCAATGCTTTAATTGCGCCATAGGCAACCGTGATATGATCCAATTTTAAAACTTCACTGGTCATGTTCTACAGTTTCTCCAAGGTAGGCTTTAATGACAACAGGATTGGATTGGATTTCTTTGGGTTTTCCCTGGGCGATGGTTTCTCCATGGTCCAATACTAAAATCCGTTCACAAATACCCATCACGAGTTTCATATCGTGTTCAATCAATAAAATGGTTAAATCAAATTCTTGTCTTAATTTTTGAATCGTTTCCATGAGCTCTTCGGTTTCTTTGTGGTTTAAGCCAGCCGCAGGTTCATCCAAAAGTAAAACTTTGGGTTGGGTCGCCAAAGCTCTTAAAATTTCTAATTTTCGTTGAGCTCCATAGGGGAGATTTTTAGCCTGCAGCGCTTTATATTTTTCCAAATCAAAAATTTTTAAGAGTTCTAAAGAGTGTTCATGGGTTGAAAGTTCTTCATTATAAAGATGTTGAGTTTGTAAGGCGGTAGCCAAAAGACCATACTTGAAGTGAATATGATGTCCGAGTCGAACATTATCTAACACAGAGAGGTCTTTAAAAAGCCTGATATTTTGAAAAGTGCGAGCCATGCCCAGTCGAGTGATGTTGTGGGGTTTGAGATCATTGAGGCGTATTTCATTTAGAGTGATTTTTCCTTCGGTGGGTTTATAAACTCCGGTGAGCATATTAAACACCGTTGTTTTGCCAGCTCCATTGGGGCCAATGAGACCTACGAGTTCATTTTTTTTTAGGTCAAGATTGAAAATTGAAACAGCCACGAGTCCTGCAAAGCGCATGGTGAGAGAAGAGATGTGTAAAAGAGCGCTCATGAAATATTTTTCCTTTTTAGAAAGGGTAAAACATCTGAAAGTTCTTTATTCCCAAACAGTCCCTGAGGTCTGGTGAGCATCAGGGTCAAAAGAAGTAAAGGATAAATGACCATTCGAAAATCTGTTTTGGTAAATTCTTGAAGGGGTATTAAGGCTTTTGGCAAAATGGTTGTGATGATGGCAGCTACAACAGAGCCTGAAATAGAACCCATGCCCCCTAGGACAACGATAATAATAGCTTCAAATGATTTGTTAAATGTAAAAGAACTGGGATCTAATTGTCCAATGCAATGAGCAAAAAGTCCTCCAGCAATGCCTGCAAAAAAAGAACTAAGCACAAAAGCTTTTACCTTATACCGAGTGATGGGAATTCCAATGGATTCTGCTGCAATTTCATCTTCTCGAATCGAAAGGAGCGCTCTTCCATGATATGAGCGCAGGAGCCGAAAACTGACCATGACCACAGCCACCACAAAAAAATAAATCCAAAAAAAATTAGACCAGGGAGGAATGCCCGTAAAACCTCGGGCGCCTCCAACAAAATCTAAATTTAAAATCAAAACACGAATGATTTCTCCAAAACCCAAGGTGACAATGCCCAAATAATCTCCTCGCAGATGAAGGGAAGGAAGGCCTACGAGAGTGCCAAACAACGCTGCAGCGCCTCCTCCTAAAAGAAGCGAAGCTACAAACAGTCCATTTTGGTACACCCAAAAAAGGAGAGAAGTGTCAGAGGGCAATGAATTTAAAATAGGAGCAAAAAAATAAAAACTCACTGCAGCTGAGACATATCCTCCCACCGCCATAAATCCAGCGTGCCCAATAGAAAATTGGCCTGTGATGCCATTAATAATATTGAGGCTAACGCCCATGATGATATTGATTCCGCAGTAAGCAAGAATTAAGAACAAATAGGGATTCATCAAGGAAGGAATGACGAAGTTTCCTATGAACAGAAGGCTACAAATGCTGAAGAAGAGTAAAACTTGTTTGCCCATCGATAAAGTTTTTCTACACCTTTTCTGAAGTTCTTTTTCCAAAAAGTCCCGTGGGTTTAATGAGTAAAATAATAAT
>JAHFEZ010000045.1 GCA_023248265.1 Deltaproteobacteria bacterium | reverse complement strand
TATCTGCTGAAACCATGGCTGAGCTTGAAGTATTAGAGCCAGCGGCTTTAGTTGAACATGCCGTCGTTGATCCTCCCTTTGCAACAAAACAAAATGGATCAATTCAGTGGACCGCAACGTGGTTTACTGCTTTTCTGACTACCTATCTGGGGGTCATTCTTACAGTCAACAGTCTGGATAATGATCATCTCAGCAATGCTAATCTCCTTCGATGGACAGCGTACTGGATTGGGTTTAACCAAGGGATATGGCTTTTGACTTCAAAAAAATCGTGGGATTTTTTACATAAGAAATTTGAACAAGCCAAAAACTTCTTAAGTGCGAAGATAGATCCATGCGAAAAATTACTCGACCCTCCTTAGTGTGGCGGCGGATCCTTATGATGGAAGAGTTTCGAGGATTCTAGGTCAAAGGCAGTGCCCACGACATATTTTTCATAGCCATAAACAAAGATAAAATGGGTGACAAGGTTGGTGACAAATCCATAGCCAAGGCCAAAGCAAAATTCCTGTCGATCTGTTCTAATCATACCTCGGTTTCTGAAGAATTGATATCCAGCAATCCAAAGAGGGGACGTAAAAACTAAAGACGTACTTCTTCGATACAAAAATTGTGTAGCATTGAAACTGCCTCGTGTGAGTGTGTGCATCATGATGGCATTCCAAAAATAGGGTTCATTCATGGATTTCCAAATCATCCAGTTTTTAGTCGCTATTTTTTCACCAAAGAGTTTGGAAAGCATGAAGAGGGCTGTTTTATCAAATGCCAAAAGACATTTTCGGGTGAAACCAATGGCTTGGGGAGTGAGATTCATTGTATTTAAAGTCGCTTGATAGGTAGCACGAATTTTTGTTTCTAAAAGTGCTTCTAATTCAGCTCTGGCTTGGGGACTGAGAGACGTTTGTCCTGATAATTTTTGAACATGTCCAAGCCATTTTTCTTTAAAGCGTGCAACATTTTTCTCAATGTCCAAGGATGCTAGAGAAGGAGGTTCCTTGTCCAGTGTCGTAAATTTTAGTTTTTGAATTTTGGTTGTCAATTCATCCTGGACTTCTTTTAAATCCCCGTGGATCATATAGGAGAGCTCGCGTTTTTGCTCGTCGTTAAATTGAGTAAAGGCAAGATCTGTCATTCTTCGGCTGGGTTGAGCAGCCAATACAGATTCCATTCCTGATTCTGTAATATAATATTGTGTGATCGCATTGTATTCTTTTTCTAAAACCTGGAGGTTGACGGTGGTATTGATCGTTCCTAAAATTTGATTTCCAATCACACGCTCTAAGAAATTTTTTTGAAGCCATAACGAATGTTTTTGATCAAAAGGCTCATTGATAAGAATTGCATGGTCTGGGCTCAGAGGTTTTTGAGGATCGTCTGTTGCAAATTCCCAAATAACTTGGCCTAAACTTCTCCAGCCTGGATAGAGGGGGCGAAAGATGACCTCCGTTCCAATAACGGTGAGCGTATCTCCTCCGAGCTGCCAAAACGCTCGTTTAAAGTATTTTCCTGTGGCTGCAAATTGAAAAAGTCCTGCTTCTTGAGGCAAAAGTGTTTTTAATGTTTTTGCCACCGATGGAGATTCAGGAAGGGTCGCTGACCCAACTGTTCCAGAAGAAAATAGTTTCTTCAGAAGATATCCTGCCCAAGAGGTATTTTTATTATGAAAATAGCAGTACTTTTCAGCCAAAACAGAAAAAGGTTTTTTAAAAAGTTTAGGAAGAACTAAGGTGACGAAAGCCGCTCCAATCGTAATGCCCCCAATCCATTCTAAAGCGTATCGTTTTTCTTCTGAGCCCTCCGCAGAGGCAGAGCCTACGGCAGGGTCACCCTCCTGAGTTTCGAGAAGCGTCGTGTTTTGATTGAGTGTAGATATCGGCACTGCAAATGAAAATTCAATATGTGAGGTCATGGCTGCGTATTTTTCATTAAAGGCTTCAACCAGAGTCGAAAATCTTTTGGCGTAATGAAGTTTAAGTTCTTGCAGTTCGGGCTGATCTTCAGTTTTGGCAAGGCTTTGCGCTAACTCCTCAGCTGTGCTTTTTTCCCAATTAAGATGTGTGAGTTCTTCTGGAATTAAATGATTTTGTTTTCGCAAACGATTAAGATCACGATATAAGTCTTCATAAAAAAGCTGTAACTCATTTTTAAGTTCATCGACCAAGTGTGCAAGTTCTGAAGCCTGAGGGCCAGCCATGGCTTGTTGCATGGCCAAAGAGATCAGTTGAGCTTTGATGATGTCTTGGACATCTTTAAACTCCATTTGAATCATGCCATCTTCTTTTTGAGAAAATCGTAACAGAAGTGTTTCTTCTTTAAGATTGTCGTTGTGTTGCGGCACAATGTCTTCCAGGGGGCCCAGTTGTGGATCCAGAGGAATCAAAAAAAGAGGAATCGGAGAATGAAATCCAAACTGATAAAGATCGATCAAGCGCAAAACAAAAAAACCAGATTCTTGAGGCGAAGTTATAAAAAGATAATTTTTTGAAAGAGAAATATTTTGACTGACAATGGGAAGTGTATGCGTCTCCCCTGTTTTGGCGTTGAGGATCGTAATGCCTTGTTGGCCTTGAGCTAAAATGCGATAGAGGGTTTGGGTATTGCTATCGCGAGCAATGAGGTCATTTTCCTCCCAGATGGGGCCTTGGATTTGATACGGGGAAGGAATTTTATCCCAGTGTTGATTTTCGATGTGAAAAGGATCTTTTTCCTGAGCAAATACAAAGGGTTGCCAGAAGAGGGTGGTCGTAAAGAGTGAAACTGCTAATTGTAGGAACTTCAAATATTAGTTTCTCCCAAACGGGACCATTGTTTACATGATTTCATATCATCAATCAAGAACATCCTGATGTGGCTCCACATGAGTTACATTTGAGGCAAGCGCCATTTCTTACCATGGTAAATTGGCCGCACTCTTGGCAAGAATCTCCTTCATAGCCTTGAAGCTGCGCCACTGTGCGACTGTCGACATGCATGTGAGTTGCTGTGCCATCATCCGTTGCCGATTGAGGGATAAAGAAGAAAGGTTTGTCCAGTTTTCCATTCCCATTCCCCCCGTTTCCATTGAGAGCAGAAGTTTTAGGGCGAATATGTTCTTTGTCTTGAGGAGGGACATGAACCAAATCGTATCGGCCCAGATACGTCATGGCGAGTTCTCTAAAGATGTAATCAATAATACTGGTTGCCATTTTAATGTGGTCGTGATGTTGGACAACCCCGTTGGGTTCAAAGCGTGTAAAAGAAAATTGATGGACAAATTCTTCGAGAGGAACGCCATATTGAAGTCCGGTGGAAACAGCAATGGCAAAACAATTCATGAGACTTCGAAATGCAGCGCCTTCTTTATGCATATCCAAAAAAATCTCTCCCAAGGTTCCATCTTCATATTCCCCCGTTCGCAAATAAACTTTGTGTCCTCCAATTTCTGCTTTTTGGGTGTAGCCAGATCTACGGGTGGGAAGTTTTCGTTTTTGGGAAATATAGCGTGTCACAATTTTTTCTGTTATTTTTTCTATTTTTTCTTGCTGGGAATCGGCCCACCAATCTTCTACGACGGTATTTAAGGGTTGAGAGAGTTTCGATCCATCTCGATAAAGGGCGTTGGCTTTGAGCATATATTTCCACCCTTGGGTGTAGGCCGTATGAATATCTTCGAGTGTGGCTTCATGGGGCATGTTGATGGTTTTACTGATGGCTCCCGAGATGAAGGGTTGTGCGGCCGCCATCATTTTAATATGGCCTAGGTAAGAAATAAAACGTTTGCCATATTTTCCACATTTATTGGCACAATCAAAAATTGCCGTGTGTTCTGGTTTAAGATGAGGGGCATTTTCAATCGTCATCGCGCCGCAGCAAGCATCGTTGGCGGCTTCAATTTCTTCTTTGGTAAAGCCTAGTTCTGAGAGACTTTTTTCAAAGCCTTCTCCCAAAATTTGTTTGTTGAAGGCAAAATCAATATGAAAAACAGAAGGCAAATAGGCTTCTAGTTTTTGTAAGGCTTCCTCCGTCAATCCTTTTTGACGTAAGGTTTCATGATTGAGGGTGGGAGTATTTTTTAGAGAGCCTGTGCCTTTGATGTATTGGATGATGTCTTGGATTTGAGTTTTTGTATAACCCAATTTTTTGAGAGCGGGTGGAATCGATTGGTTCACAATTTTAAAATAACCCCCTCCCGCTAATTTTTTAAATTTTACGAGGGAGAAATCAGGTTCAATACCCGTCGTATCACAATCCATAGCGAGTCCAATGGTTCCTGTTGGAGCAATCACGGTGACTTGTGCATTTCGGTAGCCATATTTTTGGCCCAACTCCAATGCTTCATCCCACACCTCTCGTGCAGAGGTGAGAAGATAAGAGGGGACATCTTGAGATCTAATTCCTTGAGGGGATATGGTTAAACCTTCGTAATCTTGGGGCTGAGCATGATAGGCTGCACGTCTGTGATTTCGAATGACGCGAAGCATAGCCTGTTTATTTCTTTCGTATCCTTCGAAAGCTCCAAGTTCTTTGGCCATCAGACTGCTGGTGGCGTAGGCTTCACCACATAAAATAGAAGTGAGAGAGCCTGCAATTGCCCGGGCTTCATCGCTATCATAGGCAACGCCCATGCACATCAAAAGGGCACCCAGGTTTGCATAGCCTAAGCCCAAAGTTCTAAACACATAGCTTCTCTCAGCAATGGCACGGCTTGGGAACTGCGCCATGAGAACTGAGATTTCAAGAATGGTTGTCCATAAGCTGGAGGCGTGGCGATACGCTTCCACGTTAAATGTATGTTTTTCAAAATCATAAAATTTTAAAAGATTAATGGAGGCTAGATTGCACGCCGTATCATCTAAAAACATGTATTCAGAGCAAGGATTCGATGCATTGATGCGTCCATCTTCAGGGCAGGTATGCCATTCGTTAATGGTGGTATCGTATTGAATGCCAGGATCTGCACAGGCCCACGCAGCATAGGTAATTTTATCCCAAAGCGTTCGGGCTTTGAGAGACTGAATGATAGATCCATCGATGCGAGCTTTGAGATGCCAATCTTCATCTTTTTCGAGCGCTTCAAAAAAAGAATTTGGAACGCGAACAGAGTTATTGGAATTTTGTCCACCTATCGTACGATAGGCTTCTGAATTCCAGTCGGTATCTAATTCAATAAACTCAAGTGAACTGATTCCTTGCTTGGCCAGCTGAATGGTTCTGTGAATGTAATTCATGGGGATTTTAAATTGATGGGCCTCTCTTAAGGCTTGAGCCAGAGCTGGATTTTCCTTGGGGTTTTCCTTGCAAGCATCCATAATTTTTTGAAGAATGGATTTTGTTGTTTGAGAGCCGGCTACCAAAGCCACCACTTTTTGTTCCTCACGAACTTTCCAGTCGATAAAATCAATGATATCTGGATGGTCTAGGTCCAAACACACCATCTTGGCAGCTCGTCTTGTGGTACCCCCGCTTTTAATAGCGCCTGCAGCGCGATCTCCAATGGCCAGAAAAGACATTAGTCCCGAAGACATGCCTCCACCCGATAATTTTTCTCCGGCCCCTCGAATGGAACTGAAATTGGTTCCTGTGCCAGAGCCATATTTAAAAAGGCGTGCTTCTCGTGTCCATAAATCCATAATGCCACCTTCATTAACGAGATCATCTTGAACGGCTTGGATGAAGCACGCGTGGGGTTGGGGGCGCTCATAGGCAGACGTCGAAGTTTTTAGCGCTCTTGTTTTGGGATCGATGTAATAATGTCCTTGGCTTTTTCCTTCGATGCCGTATGCCCAATGAAGTCCCGTGTTAAACCACTGGGGACTATTGGGAGCAGCCATTTGATGGGCGAGCATATAACATGCTTCATCATAAAAATTTTGGGCATCTTGGGCAGTATCGAAGTATCCCTGTTTTTTGCCCCAATGTGTCCAGCATCCTGCTAGGCGATGGAAAACTTGGCGAGCATCTGTTTCAGAATCATTCTGGGTTTCTCCATAGGGAGATTTTAAGGGAGATTTTTTAGGGGCATTTTTAAGACCAGCTTTTCTAAAATATTTTTGAGCCAAGATATCGGTGGCCACTTGAGACCAAAAATCAGGAACTGTGACTTTATCTAAAGAAGAAACCTCTGTCCCATCTGTGTTTTTTATCTCAGAACGGCGCTCAACAAACGTAATTCCTTCGAAAGGATTTTTAAGATTTTTGGTGAAGAGTTTTTTTATTTTCATGGGTTTTGTCCTGTCGTTTCAACGCCACTTCGTTAAATTGACTACAAAATTGATTACTTTTTAATCACATTATTCACCACTTCATTACAAAAGACAAAGAAATCCAGTTGAAAGATACACCTTTCTTTATCTTCTAACTATTGAATTTAATTAGTTAATTTAAGAGTAAATTTAAATTTAATTATCAAATCTACAAGATCTACTATAAGAGATTTCTAAAAATAATGTCAACGAAAATGTACTATCTATTGTGTATTTTTTTTACCAAGTACACAATATGTTGATTTCATTGATGAATTTTTTCCAGATATTTTTCGCATTCCATGGCAGCCATACATCCTGATCCAGCAGCGGTGATGGCCTGACGGAAAACAAAATCTTGAACATCGCCGCACGCAAAAACTCCGTCGATAGAGGTCTTTGTAGAGTTAGGCGCTGTTTCAATGTATTTATTTTCTCTAAGTTTTAGATAGGGAGCAAAAAGGTGAGAATTTGGAGTATGACCAATGGCCACAAAGAAGCCTTCACAGCTGATTTCAGAAGTTTTTTGAGTTTTTACATTTTTAATTTTAAGTCCTGTCATGGCTTCTTTTCCTAAGACATCTTCAACCACCGTATCCCATATTATTTTTATTTTTGGATTTTTAAACAGACGATCTTGCATAATTTTAGAGGCGCGAAGTTTATCTCGTCTGTGAATCAGCATGACTTCTGAAGCAAATTTTGTGAGAAACAAAGCTTCTTCAGCTGCGCTGTCTCCTCCGCCGGAAACAGCGACAGGAACGTTTTTAAAAAAAGCCCCATCACAGGTTGCACACGTCGAAACGCCTTTGCCCATGAGCCGTTTTTCATTTTTAAGACCTAAAAGATTGGCGGAAGCTCCTGTAGAAATAATAATGGCGTGCGCCTTAAATTCTTTTTCTTGAACCTGAACCAAAAAAGGGTGTTTTGAAAAATTGACGCGGGTGACATCTTCCGTTAAAAACCGTGTTCCAAATCTAGCAGCTTGTTTCCGAAAGAGAGAGATGAGATCTGGCCCTAAAATTCCATCTGGAAATCCAGGATAATTTTCAACATCGGTGGTGAGCATCAGCTGCCCTCCAGCTTGATAGCCCTCGATGACCAGTGGATTTAAATTGGCTCTGGCAGTATAAATAGCGGCTGTGAGTCCCGCACATGCAGAACCAATGATAATGACATTTTCAGGTGCCATGATACTGTGTCATACACGATTCCTATGAAGCTTTCAATTATTTACGATACTCAAGATTTTATTGCGGTAGATAAACCATCAGGGGTTCTTGTCATTCCAGATCGATGGGGACAAGACAAGGGGAAAACGCTGATTGAGCAGCTCACCCAAAAATATCACCAAAAAATTTATGTCATTCATCGATTGGACAGGGATACTTCGGGGGTTGTTTTATTTGCAAAGACAGCCCAAATGCATAGAGCAGTGTGCCAGCTTTTTGAAAAACAAAAAGTTCAAAAAATATATTATGGGTTGATTCATGGAACTCCTTCCCAAGACAAAATGCGACTGACAGCATCGATAGCCCCCTGTCGTAAGGATCCTACACTGATGATGGTGGATTCTAAAAAAGGAAAACCGTGTTTAACGGAGGTTGAAGTCTTAGAGCGTTTTGGGGACTATAGCTGGCTTAAAATTTTTCCTGTCACAGGGCGTACGCATCAAATTCGAGTTCATTTGGCTTCGATTGGACATCCTTTGGTGTGTGATAGGTTTTATGGTCTCGCACAAGATGAGATTTATTTGTCGCATTTAAAAAGAAAATATATGTCTAAACACTTTGAACCTGAAAAACCTTTGCTTCATAAGCTAGCCCTCCATGCCCAAATGCTGGCCTTTATTTTGCCAGAATCTGATCAAGAAATAAAAATTCTGTCACCCTTAAGAAAAGATTTAAAGGCAACCCATCAACAACTTAAAAAATTAAAGGGATAAAGGAAGCTGTTTGGGAAGCATTTTCAATATTGAGCAGCTGTAGGCGTTTTTCTTGAGAGCTGCCATAGAATGCCCGACCTTTGACTCTTTGGTCTTTCATTAAAGTACTTGGGTCAAAGGTATAGAAATCAAAGGAAGTCAAAGTTTGGTTCAAGGCGTTTACTTTTAAAAAATGAGTTTTTAAAGTTCCATTTTGAAATTTCACTCGAATGTTTCCTTCGAACATCAAATCTTTTTGAACCATATCAATTTTAAGCCTATCACTTTGAATTTCAATGGGAGAAGAAGCATGGAGTGTAATGAGGGGTTTGTCTAAGTATAAAAACCTAGTTTTTAAATTTCCATTCATCTGAGCTGTGTTCCAAGAAAATAGGTGGCCTTGATCATCTCTCAAGACGCCTTTGACATGGATGGCTTGCATTTCAAAAGGAGAAAGAGTTGTTTCTTGTTCTTGAGCCAGCAGAGATGGAGAGAAGAGTAAAAATAAAATAAAAAGAGAAGATAATTTTTTCAAAGAAGGGTAGTAAAAGAGACAGACATGTTCATCGGAGCGAATCTTTTTTAGAGCGAAGATGAACATGTCTGCCTCTCGTACCTTTCATCGATAGACGTTATTTTTTATTCATTTCTTCAACTTGGGGCTGTCCTTGTTGAGGGCATACCACAGGGACCTCAAAACTTCTGACCAAATATCGGCTTAAGAAAAATTTCCCAAGATAAACATAGCCTTTATCTTTGTCATATACAGTACAATAGGTGCTGATGAGGTCTCCATTGGGAACAATGCCCCCAAATTTTACATCAGGATAGACTTTTCCATATTTGCCCGTTGTATCAAATTCTGTGGGGAGCACACTCTTTAGATCTTGAACGGGATTGGCAAGCATGGCTGTAAAATCTATCCAAATTACTTTGGAGCGACCATTCTTTTCCATGGTAAATTCCATGGGGCCTGCCAATACTTCTGTGGCCCATACAAGCCCTTGCATGAAATCTGCATAATCATACTTGGTTTGAAAGGGAGGAAGAAGATTATCGTGTCTGTCTTTATCACGAGATCCATTGAGCATATTGGCAATAATTTTAAGTCCTTCAATGGCGTCTGATCCATCGGCTAAAATGCTTTTTAGGTTTTCAGCGCCACCTTCATTGAGCGTTAAAAACTTAGCATGCTTTTTAATGGACTCCACGACTTCTTTAAATGTAGCTTGTCTGCGTCCCTGATATTCATCACGAAGCGCAATGGCGGCATCTAAATTATAAGCGGCCAAAATTTTAATATAGGTTGCCACTCCTTTGAGTCCTACTTCGATGGCGTGGGTTTCTGCATGATCTAACGTTACAGCATTTCTTCGTCCGTACCAGTTGTGAGCCTCGCCCCATTGATCGGTATGAAGCGTTACGCTGAAATGAGGATTCTCAAGGACTTTGCTTAATCGCTTCTGAGATTCAGCAAGAGTAGGGAGTACTTTGCTGACCAAATACGCTTGAGCTTCAGAAGGGGTTTTAAACACTTCGCCAACTGCAGCGCCACTTAAGAATTCAGAAACTAAATTTCTGGCATCTGCGTTTTTAATGTCCGAAAGAATTTTTGAGATCATTTCTGCAATGGCTTCTGGGGTTGCGATTTTGGTCATTTTAATGGCCATGCCTTTTAAACTCAGCACAGGCAAAAGCAGGGCAGAGTAAAAATTGGCTTTGGTATTTTCGCTATCGTTCTTTAAGGCTTCTTCAAAAGCATCGATTGCCAAATGTGCAGCTCGGGGAGCTTCTAAAGCTCTTTCGCCAAGATCGGAAAATCTTTGAGCTTTTTCTTTTTCTGTAGCCTCACCAGAACGGATATCGTTAATGGCATGGGTGAATAGATTTTGTACCTCTTCAGTGTTTTTTCCTTCGAATTCATTTGA
>JAHFEZ010000044.1 GCA_023248265.1 Deltaproteobacteria bacterium | reverse complement strand
ATAGAACTTAAGCTTTCCTAAAAATTTTCCGAAAAGAAGATTGGAGTAAAAAGCATGAAACAATTTGCAATTATAGGATTAGGAGACTTTGGCCTTAACGTCGTTGAAGCCCTTTCTAAAGGCGAAGCCCAAATTATTGCCGTAGATATTGATCCTGCCAAGGTCGCAAAAGTCAAAGACATAGCCACCCATGCACTTCAACTCGACAGTACCAATGAAGAAGCTCTCTTAGAGGCAGGCATTCCAGAAGTGGATGCGGCCGTTATCTGCATGGGAAAAGATCTCCAAGATAATATCCTAACCACAGCTATTTTAAAAAGATTAGGCGTTGTTGAAATTATTGTCAGAGCTTCTTCTGCGCTTCACGAACAAATTTTACGTGAAGTCGGGGCCACACGTGTGGTCAACCCTGAAAAAGAACTGGGGATACGCATTGGAAGGCAACTTTTATTTTCAAAACTGGAAGACTCCGTTGATCTTGCTCAAGGATATGTTTTAGCAGACGTACGAGTTCCCAAACAGTTTATTGGAAAAACGCTTGGAGAACTTCAGCTACGCAAAAAATATAGACTCAATGTCATCGCTATTAAAAAAACAAAAAAATTAGGTCGTAGAGCTCAAGATCAATCTGTCATTCAAGAATATAACAGCCTGCCTGAGGCCAATGATGTCTTAGATCCGGATTGCTTACTCGTTGTGGTTGGGCAAAAAGAAGATATAGATCGAATTGCTACTCTAGACTAACACACGCGTGTGTTAAAAACTCATTCCTTCTTGAACATTTTTAAGTTTCTTTTGCATCAAAGAAATAAGCTCATTATATGATTTTGTCGTGATAACATGATTAAATTGGCTTTTGAGACTATCTGTCCACCATTCTCCTTCTAAATTCACATCATAGATTTTCCATTGATCCTTTTGTTGCACCAAACGATATCGAAGCGTGGCCGTTTTATCTTTCACATGAACCACACACACCACATCCGCATATTTCCCGCCGTCTGTATAAGTCGGCTTTTTGTAGGAAAGCTTCACATCCTTAAAAAATTCTTTGGCCCGTGGATATACAATACCTTCTACCAATTCTTGTAAAAGCTCTAAAAATTTCTTTTTTTCACTGGCCTTTACCACCCAATATTTGTCCCGCCACTTTTTGGGCATCGAATCAAAACCCAATTTTTCAAAATCAATAAATTGAGCAATTTGGACATGAAACTTTTGGTTGGATTTGCGATGTTCTTGAAAAAGCGCCTTATCCTTAGAAACAGAAACTGCTTCTTTCATTTGGCTATCAGCCACAATATGTGTAGAAAGGACAGACACCAGGGCTTTAATAGTCTGGACAGGATCTTTTTCTTCCGCAAATACAGGCGTGATGGCCAAAAATAAAAAAAGCCACTTCATAGATAATCTCATTCTATAAAATCATCGTGCAAATGTAAAGAAAGCTATGATATATTCTAAGATCTATGAAACGGGCCCTCGGAAGAACAAATATCTTTATGACTCCCATCGGGTTAGGAGGAATGCCCCTTTCCTTAGAAAATCGCCCTTCTGAAACAGAAGCTATTGCCATACTACATGCAGCCCTAGATGCAGGAACTGATTTTATTGATACAGCTGATGTATATTGTTTAGATGATGCTGATATCGGCCATAATGAAAAACTCATTTGCAAAGCACTTAAAACAACAAAGCCTTCCCATTCTGTGATTGTAGCAACCAAAGGAGGATTAGTTCGTCCCCAAGGACGCTGGGAAACCAATGGACATCCTCAGCACTTAAGAAAAGCCTGTGAACAAAGCTTAAAAAATATTGGCGTGGAAACCATCACTCTCTATCAACTTCATGCTCTAGATCCTCATGTCCCCCTGGAAGATTCTGTAGGGGAGTTGGCTCGACTCAAAGAGGAAGGGAAAATAACGCATGTGGGCCTGTCTAATGTATCTTCTCAGGAACTTCTGAGGGCACAAAAAGTAGTTCGCATTGAAAGCGTTCAAAACAAATGCAATCCTTTGCATCAAGAAGATTTTGAAAATGGTTTGGTTCAACAGTGTGCTACCCAAGGAGTCTCTTATATCGCTTATAGTCCTGTGGGGGGACATTTTGGACATACCAACTTAGTACACCAACCTCTTTTAAGAGAATTAGCTCAAAAATATGAAACAAGTCCTTATTGTATTATTCTGAGCTGGCTTTTAAGCAAAGGGGATCATATCTTTGCCATTCCCGGAGCCAAAAAAATTTCAAGTGCACAAGATAGCCCCAAAGCCCTTCATCTTAAACTTACACCACCAGAAATAATGAATATTGATCAACTGGGACGCACAACCGTTGACATGGATTTTTAAAACTGAGTATACTTCTTAAATTGAAACATAAAAAAAAGATTGGGATCATTTTACTTATTTTAGCTCTTTTGGCTCTGTATTTTTTCACACCTTTTAAAAATATTTTCTCGCAGTCCAATATTGAAAGCATCAAACAGTGGATTTTACAAAAAGGGCCCTTAGCCCCTTTATTTTTTATTGCTCTCTATAGCATCTCAACCCTTCTTTTTATTCCGGGTTCCATTTTAACCCTCCTAGGAGGACTTATTTTCGGTGTCACGCTTGGCACCCTTTTTGTTTTAATCGCTGCCAACATTGGGGCCTTGGCATGCTTTTTAATTTCTCGCCATTTGGGTCGAAAAACAGTTCAAAAATGGATCCACAGTAAAACAGAAAAATTGGAACAAAAAATTAAAGCTAATGGGTTTTATGTTGTTTTTTGGTTACGCGTCATTCCCACATTTCCCTTTAGTGTTTTAAATTATGCCTTGGGGCTCACCAGCGTCACCTTCAAAGATTATGCCTGGGCTTCTTTCTTAGGTATGATTCCAGGTACATTTGTTTACGTAAGCCTTGGAAATGCTGCTTCTCATATTTCTTTATCTAATCCTCGAGTCTGGACTCAACCAACCGTGTGGGGCCCCTTCTTACTGATCATCTTGCTTTCTTTTGTCCCCAAGCTCTTTAAGAAAAAACAAAAAGAATTAGAAAAACTCACAGATGAATAACCCAAAATACGATCTATAGGATGGCAACTCTTCGCTTATTGGCTTTTGGGGGTATTTTTTTAATTCTGTCTGTATGTGAATTTTTTTGGCCCAGAAAGAAACTTTCTCAATCAAAACTCCTGCGGTGGTTTACCAATCTTTCCATGACAACATTGGATCTTGTTCTGGTACATTTTCTTTTAGGAACCCTTGCTTTTGCTACGGCTTCCTGGGCGCAAAAACACCATTTGGGATTTTTTAACCATTTTGAAATTCCTTCCTATTTTGAAATTTTACTTAGCATCATACTTTTAGATTTTGTGATTTATCTCCAACATATTGCATTTCATAAAATCCCTCTGTGTTGGAGATTTCATAAAGTTCATCATACGGATCTTGATATTGATGTCACCACCGGACTTCGATTTCATCCTCTAGAAATTATCGTTTCTCTTTTTATTAAAATGGCTGCCATTGTAATTTTGGGGCCCAGTCCTCTTGCTGTCATTCTATTTGAAATCATTCTCAATGCCACTTCACAATTTAACCACAGCAACATTCATATTCCTGAAACCATGGATCAAACATTACGGATGATCTTAGTCACACCCGATATGCACCGAGTTCATCATTCTACAACTCCCCTGGAAACAAATTCTAATTTTGGTTTTTCACTTCCTTGGTGGGATCATCTGTGGAAAACGTACCGGCAAGAGCCCCACCTCCCTCATGTAAGTATGGAAATTGGGCTCCCCCAGTATCGAAATTCGGAAAAATTAAATCTCTTAAATCTTCTACGAATGCCTTTTAATGCCGAGGAGAGGACTCGAACCTCCACAGGTTTCCCTATACGGTCCTAAGCCGTACGCGTCTACCAGTTCCGCCACCTCGGCATACTTTAAAAAGAAAACTTCTCTTTAAGAGCAAAGCGCCCTTTTTCAGGATCTTTACAGACGGTGCAAGCGGAAACTTTTGGGTCGTGCTCAAAACATAAAATCCAATTTTCTTTCACAGCTTGTTCTAAAATCTTCCTTTTCTCTTCCATGATGATCGTTGGAAAATTGTCATACCCCATAATATAGGGAACCGGGATATGAGAAGAAGTGGGAATGAGATCGGCACAGTAAAAAACAGTTTGTTTTCCATCGGTGACTTTCACAACTTGCTGCGAACGGGTATGCCCATGAGAAATAAGAACATGAATCCCAGGATAAATTTCTGACTCTCCTTCGAGAAATTTAAGCTTTGCATGGCTCAAAGGCTCAAAATTTTCTTTTAAGAAACTTGCACGATCTTTTTCAAGAGGACGATTGGCCCACTCCCATTGTTCTTTTTGAACAAAGTGAGTGGCCTGAGGAAACATCAGCTTTAGTTGTCCCTTCTCTTGATAGGTACATCCCCCACAATGATCAAAATGAAGATGGGTCATAATCACATCTGTAATATCGGTAAATTTTAGCCCCGCTTCTTTTAAAGATTTTTCTAAAGAATATCTGGCATGACTAATCCGATAAATAGCTTTGTATTTTTCATCCCATTTGTCTCCAATTCCGGTATCAACTAAAATATTTTTTCCTGGGCCTTGAATGAGCATAATCCGAAGCGCCATATCAATGCGGTTTGAAGAGTCGGGAGGGTTGGTTCTCTCCCAAAGCGTCTTGGGGACCACTCCAAACATGGCTCCACCATCGAGTGCAAACTCTCCTGTTTCAAGCAATGTTACGGTATAAGGCCCTACTTTTCTAGGCATGAGCCGAACCTAGCATATTCAATTTTAGAGCTCAAGAATTTAGCGTTCAGCCATTTTTTCTTCTAAGGATTTTCGGAAGGGACTGTAGTAAAAGTCAGAGACTTTTCCTTCGTCACTAAAATAAAGCGACAAAGATTCTGAGTTATCATCCAAGGTATGAATATACATCCACCAATCTTCTTCACCTCTTTTTCCATACTGAAAGGGCATTCCAAATGTTTCATAAATATCTTTTTGTGTGGTCTTCCCCACTGCAATATTTTTCACTTCATCCCTGGGAAAATACCGTTTCGTCTGGGGTGTGGCACAACCCCATAAGATCATCATGCAGACAATGAAGGATAGTGTGCTTTTCATATATCCCTTATCGGAACAACATGCTTTTTTATAAAGGTTCAAAATGGGCGGTGAAGTGGCGCAGAGAGGGTTCTTGAGCAACCATACGAAATCCGCGAAGTTTCTTTTTGTGTTTCACAACTTCTTCCATCGCTTCCACAAGGTAATCAACATGACTTTGGGTGTACACACGGCGAGGAAACGCAAGCCGAACCAGTTCCATCTCAGCAGATTTTTCCTGTCCTGTCTTGGGATCGACCTTCCCAAACATGACGCTGCCAATCTCCACCGCACGAATGCCTGCCACCAAATACAGTTCATTGACCAAGGCCTGCCCGGGATATTCGAGTGGAGGAATGTGAGGAAGAAAGGCTTTGGCATCCATGTAAATGGCATGCCCTCCTGGAGGCTCGACAATGGGAACCCCCAGTGCCAATATTTTTTCTCCAAAATATTCAATCGAGCGAATACGATACCGAAGATAATCCTCCTCTAACACTTCTTTAAATCCTTGCGCCAGGGCTTCCAAGTCTCTCCCAGAAAGTCCCCCATAGGTAGGAAATCCTTCGGTTAAAATGAGAAGTGCGCGCGCTTTTTGTGCCCAATGCCGGTCGTTTAACCCCAAAAATCCTCCCATATTGGCCAGCCCATCTTTTTTGGCACTCATCGTACAGCCATCGGCAAGTCGAAATATTTCCTGAGCAATTGCTTCGACAGATTTATTTTCATACCCCGCCTCTCGAAGTTTAATAAAATACGCATTCTCTGCAAAACGCGCCGCATCTAAGAAAAAAGGAATTTTATGACGATGAGCTATGTCTCGAGCTCCTTTTAAATTTTCCATTGATACGGGCTGGCCTCCATTAGAATTATTGGTAATGGTCACCATGATCAGAGGAATTTTAGAGGCCCCTTCTTCTCGAATTAAATTTTCTAATTTTTCTAAATCCATATTTCCTTTAAAGGGACGTCTCAAAGAGGGTTTTTTGCCTTCTTCGATGGGCAAATCAATGGCCTTGGCACCCACATATTCAATATTGGCGCGTGTCGTATCAAAATGGGTGTTATTGGGAATAATTTGCTGGGCAGAACCGTTGGTTCGGATTGCAATATGAAATAAAATTTTTTCAGCCGCACGCCCTTGATGTGTGGGAATAATAGAGTGAAATCCTGTGAGCTCCTTCACCACACGTTCAAACCGATAAAAACTTTTAGATCCCGCATAGGACTCATCTCCATCCATCACCCCAGCCCATTGCTTTGAACTCATCGCTGCTGTTCCACTGTCGGTCAAAAGATCAATGAGTACATCCTTGGCGTGAATAAGAAAGGGATTATAATGAGCCGCCAGTAATATTTTTTCTCGCTCTTCACGCGTGGTCATCCGAATGGGCTCAACTACTTTAATTTTAAAAGGCTCAATAATGGTTCTCATATCTTCAATACCGAATTCCCTCTAAAGGATCTAATTTCGAAGCTCTCCAGGCTGGATACAAAGAAGAAAATAAGCTAATCCCAAAGGCAATCAGTGCAATTAAAAAAAGATGACTGCCCTCCATATCCACAGGCACCGAGGTATTATAATAAATATCGGGAAGCCGAATAAGCTGAAAACGATCCAGGGCCAAACAAACACCTATGCCCCCCACAAGCCCCAAAAGGATCCCTCCCATCCCAATCCAAAGTCCTTGGAATAAAAAAATCATTAAAATATGAATGCGCTGAGCCCCCATGGCTTTTAAAATAGAAATTTCTCGTTTTTTTTCTAATACAAGCCTGGCCAATGTGGTCATTATATTTAAAGCTGCCACCAAAATAATAAAAGATAAAATGACATACATCGCCATTTTTTCAAGTTTTAAGGCACTCAATAGATTCCTATTGAGTTCTTGCCAATCCCGCACTTCAAAAGAAGAAAGCATGGACAACTCTTTTAGATTTTTTTGAATAGATTTGGTCGCATAGATATCTGAAACTTTAAGTTCAAATCCATCAATTTTATTTCCATAGTCTAAAAAATCTTGAGCTTCAGAGAGCAACACATAGGCTAGTTTTGTATCGTATTCATAAACCCCTGTGGCAATCAAATCTCTCACTTCATATTTTCGTGTTTTAGGAAGCACACCAAAAGGACCGGTCGTTTCTAAAGGAGAAAGAACTTCAACCACATCTCCTTTTAAGACTCCCAGAAGTCCGGCCAACTCTTGGCCCAAAAGAATAGAAGGAAGAGTACTTTTTCGAGCCGGAGGAAGTGTTTTAAAAAAAGAAGCTGAAACGCCTTTTAAAAGAACCCCTGTCACAGTTGACCCTCTCCGAATGATCATTTCGCTTAAAATATACGGAGTCACCTCTTGGATTCTGGGATCTGCCTTTTGAATATGCGTCACCATTTTAGGGTCCACCTCAAAGGGCAAGAATTCTTTCGACTCAATTAAAAGATGAGATTTGAAACTTAAAATTTTATCTCGAAGATCTTTTCCAAACCCATTCATCACAGAAATGACAATAATAAGCGCCATCACTCCTGTGGACACTCCCCCCACAGAAATCCATGTGGTCAAAGAAAGAAGGGTTTGCTTTTTTTTAGATGCCAGATAGCGAAAGCCTACAAAACGCTCAAAACTATTCATCGTAAGTTGAAGCTTACAAAAAAGAAGCAATTATCGCAAGGTTTCTGCGAGAAAGATTCCTGGAAAAACGTGATACACGTCCACATTCCACTGAGAATCTGTCCCAATGAATGTTTGAGGATCCAGCTGAGGATGGTACGCAGATTTTAAAATAGCCTGGACATGAGCTTCTTGGCTCAAGAGTTGAGCCACATCTGCCTGGGGATCTGTAAAAACCAGATGACGAGCACTTTCTTGAAATTGCGCCTGCTGGGCAGGCTGAAAGGTGGGGATCCCTCGAAAAGGAAAATCGGCAGAGGCCGTAGTTGCAAACGCACCTTTAAATTGAAATCCTTGATTCTCATACACTAAAATCTCATATTGAGTTTCGCCCGTACCAGAAGAAGAAAGCTCTGAACCTAAAACGTAGAGTTTCCCTTGAGGATTTTCATGTGGAAACCGAGAAGAAAAATCAGAAAGAACAGAAGTAGACAAATTTTGATCCGCATAGACAGGCACGTAGAGAGCTGAAATTTCTGGAAGTGTTTTTATTCGAGAAGCAGAATCTCTTTGGACATTGTTTTCCTGTCTCCCTCCCCAAAAAGAATCCACACGACTGGCGCCTAAAGGAAGATCTGAGTCTGTCGTTATATTTTTTTGGACATTCTCTTGAGAAACAGGAGAAAGTTTTTCTTCTTCTTTTTTCTTTTCTTCATTTTTCTTGTCTTCATTTTTCTTGTCTTCTTCTTTTTTACTCTCATCGGTTGTTTTCACGTGTTCATTGGTATTTTGTGTCTGAATATTTCCAGCATCTTGAGGAACTTGAGAATTAAACAAAGGAAATGATTTAAAAGTTTTTGGGTATCCGCGAGTTGCAGAATGACTATTATGCTCGACTCCCTTCTCGCCTGCTTCAAAGACAAAAAGAAGCGCAATCACCAAAAATACTCCTAAAATAAAATGTCGAATCTTTAAAAAGCTCACAACACCACCCGTCCTTTTGCCCTGATAAAAGTGCAAGAGAAGTGCCAAAACGAAATCTAATGTAACTACCTGAAATAATTAATTATTTTATGAAGGATTGAAAGAAGAGATGATATTTTTGCGTCTGATTTCTGGTATCACCCTTTAAAATACACACACAACTACTTATAACTATAAGAAATTACTGATGAATTTACAGTATCAAACTTTATACACCCAAAGTTGCCCTTTTGAGGCACTTTAGCTTTTTCCGCGCAGCAAAGAGAAAAAAATGCTTAAAACAATGATGCCGGAGGCAAAAAGAAGGGTATCGTGATAGGCG
Organism: Deltaproteobacteria bacterium; assembly: GCA_023248265.1. Taxonomy (GTDB): domain Bacteria; phylum Bdellovibrionota; class JACOXK01; order 2-02-FULL-40-11; family 2-02-FULL-40-11; genus JACPST01. Next base: position 1,076 of record JAHFEZ010000044.1, on the reverse strand, counting down.
GGAATAAAAAGAGAGCTCGGCACCTCATGGGCAGAAAAATAACGCCCAAAACCATCATGGGCACTGACACGAGAGGAAAAAACAAATGTCGCCAAAGAAACTCCAGACATAAGCCCCAGGGTACGCATGGTAGCCATGAGCGCCGAAGCCATCCCTAATTGTTGCTTGGGTACAGAACCCATCAAAGCACTATTATTGGGCGCTTGAAAAAGACCCGAAGCCAATCCCAAACACATCAGTCTTAAAATCACCTCTCCTTGAAGAGCACGTTCAGTCAGTTGAGCAATCCAGATATACATGAGAGCAGATAAAAAAAGTCCCACCGGAGATAAAATCCGTGAACCCACATGGTCAGAAAGCCATCCACTCACAGGCATCATCAGCGCAAAAGACACTGAAAACATCATCATGGTTAAACCCACTTTTTGAGGAGAAAAATGAAGGATTTCTGTTAAATAAAAGGGGGTTAAAAAATAAAGAACAAAAAGAGAAAGGAAATAAAGAAATAATGAAATATTTCCTCCAATAAAAAAACGATTTTTTAAAAGTGCCCAGTCAAATTTTAGCACTTTTTGAGAGATTTGATCCTTGGGTAAAAATTTTTCAGAAAGAAAAAAACCTATGACCCCGATAGGTAAGTTCACAAAAAAGATAGCACGCCATGAAAAATAATGCGTTAAAAGCCCTCCCACAGGTGCCCCAAACATAAGCCCCGCAGAAACACACGTGCCCATGAGCCCCATGGCTTTGCCTCGTTCAGAACTCGGAAAGGCTTCCACCAAAAGTGCAGGAGCAATCGAAATAAAAATAGCTCCACCCATCCCTTGCAAAATACGACAGACAATCAACTGATATATATTTTGGGTGAGGGCGCAAAAAATAGAGCTAAAGACAAACGCTAAAATTCCAATACGAAAAAATTTCTTTTTGCCCCACCGATCCCCTAAAATTCCAAAAGGCATGAGCAAAAATCCCAAAGCTAAAAGATACCCTGTCACAACCCACTCCACCTGTGTCAAAAGAGCATTGAAGTTTCGGGCAATGATAGGCAAAGAAACATTCACAGCGCTTGAATC
>JAHFEZ010000071.1 GCA_023248265.1 Deltaproteobacteria bacterium | reverse complement strand
TTAGAGCTTTATGTGCATAGGCTTGGTGTCCCACATCCCAAACAATTTTATCTTTGGGCATGTTAAAACAATAGTGAAGGGCAACAATCAAATCGACAGTTCCTAGACTTCCCCCCAGATGTCCCCCATTTTTAGCACATGCTTCAATGATGCTTTGTCTCAATTCTTCGGCAACCTTGGGGAGATCTTCGATACGAATTTGTTTGAGGTCTTGGGGAGAATGAATGCCATGTAATAAACTCATTGTTTTCTTTCCACAATATAATGAGCAATTTCTCGAAGAGGATCTGCTTTTTTATCAAAACCCTGGAGTGCTTCAATGGCACGGCTGGCCAGCTCTCGGCTGCGTTGTTTGGTTTCATCCATACTTAAAATAGACGGAAAAGAGGGGAGTTTACGACCATCTGGGCCTTTGTAGTTATCATGTACATCTAAAATGTCGTCGACCACTTGAAAAGCCAATCCCAGATTTTCTCCATAGCGAGCCAGGGCTTTCACTTGTGCAGGCGTTGCTCCACAAATTTTTGCTCCACTTGTAATGGCCACTAAAATGAGATTGCCTGTTTTTCGGATATATAAAAATTCGAGTTCGGGATAATTCACATCTTCGGCTTCTTTGGCGCGTTCTTGGAATTGGATATCTAAAAGCTGTCCCCCAATCATGCCACTGGCGCCACAGGCTAAAGAAATATCTTCGATAATCTCTAGAAATATCTCAGGAGCAATCTTTAATGTTTTTCGGGCTTGGCTTAAAAAACCAAATGCTTCTGTCACAAGGGCATCGCCCGCTAAGATGGCGGTGGCTTCTCCAAATTTGACGTGATTGGTCGGCTTTCCCCGTCTGTAGTCGTCATCATCCATGGCAGGCAAATCATCGTGAATCAAAGAATAGGTGTGAATCATCTCAATAGCACACGCAATAGGAAGAACATCTTCTGTTTGCCCTCCCACAGCCTCTGCGGCTGCACACGTTAAAATGGGGCGCAAGCGCTTACCGCTGGGAAAAAGACTATAGTGCATGGCTTCATACAGAAGAGCAAAGGGGCCCTCTTTTTTGCTTTTTCGTTCGGCAAAAAAAGTTTCTAAGGCGTTATCGATGAGTGATTTTTTGGTTTCTAAATAAATGTTGAGTTTCATTTTATTTTTCCTGTGATTTTTCCTGGCAGCAATTGAGGTTAAGCGTTGAAAGGTTCTTTGGTTAGAGAACCATCCTTTTGAAGTAAAATTTCTACTTTTTTTTCAGCTTCATCGAGCTTCTTACCACAATGAGAAGCCAATTGGACGCCTTCTTCAAAGGCTTTAACGGAATCTTCTAAAGAAAGTTCTCCGCTTTCTAATTTTTTAACCAGCCCTTCTAGTTTTTCTAAGGATTTTTCAAAGGGAAGTGTTTCTTCTGCGTCTTTTGGAGTTTTCATAAACCGAATCATTATACAAATTCAGAAAGGAGGGTCAAGCTAAAAGACTTGATTTTAGGCAATTGCTTCAGCTACTCTAAGCCCATGGCCGAGCACATTAAAAGACGCCAGTATTTTATTAAAGGCCCCATTCAGAGTCGCTACTTGATTTTAACCGTGGTTTCAATGCTGATTCCCACACTTTTAGTTTCAGGGTGTCTTTATTATTTGATTGCAACCCTCATGGCTCAAGAACTGGGTCTTCCAGAATCAATTTATGGGCATCTCATTCCTGTGCTTAAAAAAATTAATGTGTATTTGGCTGTGGGGCTTCCCATCGTATTTACAGCTGTTTTTTTCTATGCTGTGATTATTTCTCACAGACTGGCAGGTCCCATTTTTCGTTTGGAAAAGGATTTAGATCGCATCATTTCCGGAGATCGTTCGGTTCGGATTCATTTTCGAACGAAAGATCGGCTCGATAGTTTGGCCCAAAAGCTTAATCAAGTTCTGGATAAACTCCCTAAGGCATAAGGCTTTCCTATGACGTCACAACTTACCTGGTTAATTGTATTAAGCGGCACACTTTTTTTAGCTGCTCAAGTGGGGGGAGCTATTCCTTATCTGCGTCATTGGGAAGAAAAACACTTTCATAGTTTTATCAGTTTTGGGGCGGGAGTGCTGATCGCCGGTGCTTTTATTTATATGATTCCAGAGACCACAGAACTGATCCATCGCCAAGTAGGAATGGCTGTCCTCAGTGGTTTTTTGGTTTTTTATTTTATGGAAAAATTTATGATGATTCACCCTTGTTTGGAGGGGGAGTGCGAATTTCATCACATTGGGATCCCAGCGTTTATTGGTTTTTCACTTCACAATATTACAGATGGGGTAGCTTTGGGAACAAGCTTTTTGGTGCCTGCGCTAACCCCGATTGTTTTTATTGCATTGATTTCTCATCACATTCCAACTTCTTTTGCCCTGGTGAGTATTTTAAGAGCGGGGCGCTATCCCATTAAAAAGATTTTTGTTCTGCATACGATTTTTTCTTTAATGGTTCCCATTGGAGCTTTTCTTTCTTATGTTACCTTGAGCCATTGGAGCAGTGTGGGGGTGGGCTGGGCCATTGGGTTTTCAGCAGGAACTTTTATTCACATTGCCACCTGTGATTTACTTCCTGAAATCCACAAACTTCAAGAAACCAAATATAAAAACTTAGCTGCGCTTATTTTAGGCCTATTTCTTATGGCCGCCCTCTTCTTTTTCTTTGGCCATCATCACTAGCAGCAATTCTTTAAACAAGGTGCCAATTTTGGGCACTTTGTCATTCTGAGTAAGCGAAGAATCTAGCGTCTTCGCCTTGTTTAGAATGCCAGGGGTTGGCACCCAAATTGCACTATCTTATAAGAAGGAGTGTTATAAAATGACCTTTTTAAGTAAGATTCTTTGTCTTAATCTTTTTTTTCTTTTTATTTTTACTTTTGCATCTGCTGAAGTGGAGCGCTTGACTTGGACAGGGAAAGAGGTGGACAGTGAAGTACTTCTACAGTTTGTCAATAAGAGCGAAAATCAAATTATAGAAATTTTAAGGACTAAATATAAAATTAAAGTAGTGATTTTGGATGATGAAAAAGAAAAAAATCCAAATTTAACTATTGGTAATTTGGAAGAAGATAAAAAATTAGTGGCGTACCTGGACAAAGATGTATATCGAGAAGTTCTGGTAAAGGCCCGTCACCCGGGTGATGAAGATCATGCTGTTGCTCAGTATATGGCTCCTTATGAGCATGTTCATGATTTTCGTGAGATAAAGAATAGACCCCAAAGACCGAATATGGATCAGTCTATTATTATATTAACGACCTCTTCTCCACGAGAAGATATTATTCATGAGTTTATGCATGCTTATCTTGAAATGATAGCTACGGACTCTCCTGTTGAAGTGGATGGTGTGAAACATCAGAAAAAATGCGCTCTTTTTTTACAGCAAAAGCAATTACAACAATCTCAAGAAAGGGCTGTTTTCGCTCCGGAAGAAGAACTTTTACATGCCACAGGGTTATATCTTCTTAAAGCCCTTGAGTATCAGAAAGAAGTTATTGGAGAAGAAATGGATATCTATGGATATGTTTATAAATATCGTGAAGCACTACATTTAGATCCAAAAGACACGGATACGTATGTGAGTACCATTAGAAATTATTTAAATCGTCTTC
>JAHFEZ010000043.1 GCA_023248265.1 Deltaproteobacteria bacterium | reverse complement strand
CTCGACCTACAAAAAGAGGCAAAATCATATAGGGGAAAACAACCACATCCCGAACAGGCAGAAGTGACAAAACATCAGGAATATCAATATCTTGTAAGTCTTCACTTTGTTCTTCCATAGACCCTCCTTATGCACAGCTCTCACTTACTGTTTCGGATAAAAATGGAAGAACTTTAAATTGAAAAATTACGAGGAAGCGTACATTTTCTCAGTGCGCTCTTCTTCTTCTTTACATTTGATACACAACGAGGCAAAAGGCCTGACTTCAAGTCGACCTATTCCAATCTCCCCGTCGCACCCTTCACATACGCCATATTCGCCAGCCTCAATTTTTTCGAGGGCTTTTTCAATCTTAGGGAGGATAGCTCGTTCTCGGTCATTGAGCCGAAGTGTTAGAGACTTGCTCAGCTCTGATGTTGCCAAATCAATTTCATCTGGCAAGTCATCACGATCCACATTGAGTTCTTTTTCTAAAACTTTTTGACTGCTCTCTAAAATTTGTTTTTTTTGTACTAACAGTCTTTCCTTGAATTTTTCAAGATCCTTCTTTTTCATATTCACACACCCCCTTTAATCAAGGAGCTCACACAACACATATGCCCTTAACTAAATTATATATTACCACGCTGCTCAAACCTTGGGAAGAAAAATCATCCTTTTGATGTGAAGAAATAGACGAAATATTGGGCAAAAAGGTTTATGAAAGATTAAAAATTAATTAGCCACACATTAAAATGAACCGCCCAGAGGAATAATCTCGCCTTGCTGAACCGTTAATAAAAAAAGCTTCTTTTTTACATCATGGGTCTCAGAAAGAGAGGCTTCTCCTGTCACCCCTGAGATGTGAGATAAAGATAAAAGCCGATTTTTAAGATCTTCTCGAGTCAAAACCTCTTCTTCTTGGAGCAAAGAAACCAAAAGGTACGCTGCATCGTAGGCTTGGGCTTCCCAAAGCTCTGGGGGTTCTCCAAATGTATTTTCAAATTTTTTCACAAATTCTCGGATCGAAGGCTCAGGACTTTTTGAAAAAAAGCCATCCACAAAAACCGCCCCCGTCACATATTCTTGCCCTCGTCGAATAAGATCTGGGGAGTTCCACCCCTGGGTTCCTAAAAGAGTCACATTTTGAACATCATAATACGCCAGTGTCGGTGCAATTTGGCCAATGGTTTTTGCGTAGTCTGGAATAAAGATCGCTTCAAAATCAATTTGAGAAGGAAGCTTTACTTGTGCTTCAGGAATCTCTTCTTTATTGAGTTCAATTTTTAGTTTTTCTTCTTCGAGATGATATTCTTCCTCGCGCGCTCTGGGTTGATGAAGCCCAATAAATTTTTTAACCTCTTGATTAAAATCACTTTGATCGGGTTCATAGGCTTCAACACCTTCGACGGTACCTCCACATTCTTCAACTTTGTCCCAAAATTGATTTGCAAATTCAATCCCGTAACTATCTTGAGGGTATAAGATGACAAACTTACGAAGGCCTTGTTGTTTGCATGCATAGTCGATGAGTGCATCCGTCTGATGTTGCTTCGTCATCGCATTTCGAAATACATACTCACCCGTTTCTGTAATGGTAGGATGCTGAGACAAATTTAAAAGAGGGACTTGAAGTTGCTGCGCTCTTGCTGCTGCTTCCACCGACTCATTAGTCAAAATAGGACCCATAATGGCCATAACTCCATGATGCTCCACCAAATAAGAAACCCCTTGTGCGGCTTCTTGGGGTGAGCCCTTTGAATCATAAATGGCAAGTTCAAAAGGCATAGAGGGTTGGGTCTGCGACCCTTCTTCAAAAAATTGAAGAGCCTGTTCAATCCCCCTTAAACTTTTCATCCCATAGGAAGCGTATTTCCCACTCAAAGGCAATACACATCCAATTACATGCTTTTTTGTTTCAGAAACTATTGGCAAAGGCTGTGGCTCTGCGCTCTTAGGTTCCAACGCAGCTAACAAAGTCTCTGCCTCGGTTGTTGCAGAAGTATCAGGATAATCTTCAATAAATTTATTCAAGGCTTGAATGAACTGAGGCGTATCTTTACCCTCGTATTTTTTTCGAACATCTTGTAGCTCTAACTGAGCTGCCTCGGAATAAGGAAGTAAAATACCTTCTCGACGAACTTGCTTTTCTCCGCAAGCCACAAGGCCTAAACACAAAATACCCCCCACTAAAATACGAAGAATAAGCATCCCAAGAAATCTTTCATTTTGTTGAGGAACCCCTTTCTTAAAGGTTCTACCTCATCTCCTGAAATTTCTGCAAACTTTTTCAAAAGCTCCTTTTGCTGAGAAGAAAGTTTTGTGGGCGTCTCAACAACAATTTTAACCAGTTGATCGCCTTTCCCATATCCATGGACATCTGGAAATCCCTTATCTTTAAGTCGAAATACTTTCCCCCACTGAGTTCCGGCTGGAATTTTCATCTGCACTTTTCCATACAGGGTGGGAACCTCAATCTCCGCACCTAAAGATGCTTGGGCAAAAGAAATAGGAACTTCACAAATCACATCATTATTTTCTCGGCTAAAAATGGCATGCTCTCCCACTTGAAGAACCACATACAGATCCCCAGCTCCTCCCCCATGAGCTCCTGCATTTCCTTCTCCAGAAAGTCTTAGGCTTTGTCCTGTATCCACCCCTCCTGGAATGTCCACTTCGATCTTTTTATGTGTACGTACTTTTCCCTCTCCCCGGCAGGTCGAACACGGAGAAGCAATAACGGCCCCTTCCCCTCGGCAACGATTGCATGTTCTTGCAATGCTAAAAAATCCTTGTTGAAAACGAACCTCTCCTGTCCCTTCACATTGAGGACATGCCGTAGACTTCGTTCCTGGTTTTGCGCCAGAGCCGTGACAGGTTTCACAAAGCACATCTTTGGGAATATCCAAGGTTACTTTCTTGCCAAAGGCTGCCTCTTCAAAAGAAATATGAAGCGTATATCTTAAATCTTCCCCTCGGGCACCTCGCGCTGCACCTTGTCGAGTCCTCGTTCTTCGTCTTCCTCCTCCAAAAAAATCTTCAAAGATATCTCCAAACAAATCTTCAAATCCAGCTCCTCCTTGGGCAGTCCGACCAAAACCCCCTCCAAAACCGGCCTGCTGGGCTCCCGCATGACCAAACTGATCATAGGCTTGTTTTTTTTGTGTATCAGAGAGGACTTCGTAGGCTTCTGAAATCTCTTTAAATTTTTCTTCGGCTTCTTTATTTCCAGGATTTCGATCGGGATGATACTTTAAGGCAAGTTTGCGATAGGCTTTTTTAATCTCATCGGCACTGACCGTCCGAGGAACGGAAAGAACCTCATAATAATCTCTCTTGTGAGGAGCCACAAAGGTCTACTTTACTTCTTTGTAATCTGCATCAATCACATCATCATTTTTGCCTTTGTCTTCTTCTTTACCTTTTTTCTGATCCGATTCAGATGGACCCGAGGCTGAGGAGTGTGACTGAGCTTTTTGTTGAGCTTCTTTATAAATATGTTCACTCAATTTATAGCTGGCTTGATTAAGCTCTTCGATGGCTTTATTTATTTCTTCTGCACTGTCGCTCGTTAATGTTTTCTTTGCTTTATCAATGGCTTCTTGAATGCTTTTTCGAGTTGCCTCATCCACTTTGTCGCCATGTTCTTTCAAAGATTTTTCAGCCGCGTAGATGACGCTATCCGCTGCGTTCCTTGCATGGATAAGTTCTGACTTTTTCTTGTCTTCTTCTGAATGGGACTCTGCATCTTTGACCATTTTTTGAATTTCTGCATCAGACAAGCCACTTGAAGCTCTCACTTGGACCGATTGTTCTTTTCCTGTTCCCAAGTCTTTTGCATGAACGTGGACAATCCCATTGGCGTCAATATCAAAGGCCACTTCAATTTGAGGCATCCCTCGAGGGGCTGGAGGAATTCCAACCAAATCAAACCGAGCCAAAGACTTATTGTCTGGGGCCATTTCTCGCTCTCCTTGAAGAACGTGCACGGTTACCGCAGGCTGGCTATCAGAAGCTGTTGAGAAAACCTGGCTCTTTCTCGTTGGAATCGTTGTGTTTCTTTCAATAATTTTTGTAAATACCCCTCCCAATGTTTCAATCCCCAGGGACAAAGGTGTCACATCCAAAAGAAGAACATCTTTGACTTCTCCCTTTAGCACGCCTCCTTGAATGGCCGCTCCAACGGCAACTACTTCATCGGGATTCACACCCCTATGAGGCTCTTTTCCAAAAATTTCTTTCACTCTTTGCTGAACTTTGGGCATCCGCGTCATCCCACCGACTAAAACTACTTCATTGATATCCTTGGTAGAAAGTTTTGCATCACTCAAAGCCTTTCGGCAGGGCTCTTCTAACCGCGCGATAAGGTCAGACACCAAGCTCTCAAGCTTTGCGCGCGTTAATTTCACTGTCAGATGTTTCGGTCCAGAAGCATCAGCCGTAATAAAGGGCAAGTTCACTTCTGTTTCCATAGAAGAAGAAAGCTCACACTTGGCTTTTTCAGAAGCTTCTTTGAGACGTTGAAGTGCGATTTTATCCTTTCTCAAATCAATTCCATTTTCTTTTTTAAATTCATCCGCCAAATAATCTACGATCTTAAGATCAAAATCTTCTCCTCCTAAGAAAGTATCTCCATTGGTGGACTTAACTTCAAAAACACCCGAACCTAACTCTAGGATAGAAATATCAAAAGTTCCGCCCCCCAAATCAAAGACAGCAATTTTTTGATCGCCTTTTTTATCTAATCCATACGCTAACGCAGCAGCTGTAGGCTCGTTAATAATACGCTCTACCTCGAGCCCTGCAATTTTTCCCGCATCCTTCGTAGCTTGGCGTTGACTATCATTAAAATAAGCAGGAACCGTGATCACCGCTTTGGTCACTTCGTGTCCTAGATAATCTTCCACTGTCTTTTTCATTTTTTGCAAAATAAAAGCAGAAATTTCAGAAGGGCTATATTCTTTGTTAGCTAATTTTACCCAGGAATCTCCATTGCTGCTCTTTACAACGTCATAAGAGGCTTTTTTCTTCCAATCAACGACTTCGGGTGTATCTGCTTTTCGTCCCATCAGTCTCTTTACCGCATAGACCGTATTTCTAGGATTTGTGACTGCTTGTCGTCTGGCTAAGTGCCCTGTTAAACGTTCTCCTTTATCTGTAAAAGCCACAACCGAAGGAGTCGTTCGCATTCCTTCGCTATTTTCAATCACTTTGGGATCGCCTCCCTCCATGATGGCCACGCATGAATATGTTGTTCCTAAATCAATCCCAATAATGGGTGATGTTTCTTTTTTTGCCATACTACTCCCCCCCTTTTTGATCTTTCTTTTTTGCCACAATCACACGAGCTGCTCTCAAAAGCCGATCATGTAACACATAACCTTTTTGCGTTTCTCTTATAATGGTACCGGGAATGGTGCCAGGCTCATGCTCCTCTTCTTCTCCCACGGCCTCATGAAACTTGGGATCAAATTGTGCCCCAATACTTTCAATGGGCTTAATACCAAATTTTTCAAAAACAGATAAAAATTGTTTCATCGTTAGTTTTATTCCCTCTTCCAATCCCTTCGCTCCATTTTTTTCATTCGTATGAGAAAGTGCTTTTTCAAGGGCATCCATCACTTCCAAGAGTTCATACGCAAATCCTTCATTTCCATACTTCAATACATCCAATTTTTCTTTGTGAATCCTTTTTTTGTAATTTTCAAAATCAGCATATAAATAAAGCCACTTATTATAATTTTCTTTGGCTTCTTTTTGAGCCTCCTCATATTTCTTCTTAATATCTTCTTCTTTTTTCTCAGCCCCGGGCTCACCAACAGGCGCTGGTTTAATTACAACAGAAGCTTCTGCTTCGTGCTTCTTTTTGGCTTCTATTTTCGGCTCATTTTTAATTTCGTCCACAAAATTCCTTTCCTTACATAAACTCTACTAAAACTTTGTTTAAGGTTAAGCTCCCTCTATGATTTAATTTGAGCACTTTTTCGGAAGAGTCAAGCAATCCCCAGGTCAAAAGTTTATCTACCACAGAACCATAGGATTTCATTAAAGAGACCCCAAATCGCTCTTCATAGGCCTCGAAGGAAACCCCCTCTGTCAAACGCAACTGGGTTAAAAGGTATTCTTTCTGGGCCTGTTCTTTTGTGAGGATTTCTTCTTGTCCTTTAGCACTTCCTTCCACCTGAACTTTTTCCCCATAAACATGCAAAGATCCTGTATTTTTAAAATGATGTCCCCAGGGCATCTGGGGTGTGGTGACATAAGAAGAAGCCCCCACCCCCAGTCCCAAATAATCTTGAAGCTTCCAATACTTTAAATTGTGGGCGCACTGAAAAGAAGGTTTTGCAAAAGCAGAGACCTCATAGTGCCCATATCCTTGAGAAGGTAAAAAATCCATGACCCACTCATACATATCCGCAGAAACTTCTTCAAGCGGTAAAATAGGATACAGCGGATTATTCTGTGGGACCGAAAGATGATACGTAGAAAGATGCTCAGGCCCCAAAGAAATGGCCCTTCGGACATCCTCTTGAAATTCTTGAACGCTTTGGTGAGGAATTCCAAAAATAAGGTCGAGATTGATATTGTCAAAACCCGCCTCTCGAGCAAGTTGGTAGGCTAATAACGCTTCTTCTTGGGAATGACTTCTTTGTAGCGTCTTTAAATGTTTCGGATGAAATGTTTGAATACCAAAACTAACGCGAGTAACCCCACCTTCTTTGAACCCCTTGAGCTTTACAAGAGTGGCAGAGCATGGATTGGCTTCTAAAGAAATTTCTAAGGAGGAGGCCGTTTTAAAATGCTTACAAATAAAAGAAATGAGATCTGAAATATGCTGCTCTGAAAAAAGAGAGGGAGTCCCTCCACCTAAAAAAAGAGTGTCAATAATTTTATCAGGATAGGTTTGCGCATAAAATAAAATTTCCTTTTGAAGCACTTTCAAATACCATGAAAGCTCTTCTTCACGACTTAAAACCGTCACATTAAAATCACAATAAATACACCGATGCACACAGTAAGGAAGATGAATATAAAGTCCCATTTCTTTTATATTTATTTTTGGCATATTTATTTCCGGCTTGTGCGAACCAAAAGGGCACCCGCTAAAAGGGTAAAAATAAGGTTGGGAGACCACATGGCCAGCGCAGGGGAAAGAACTCCAGAAATAGCCAAATGACGGGCATTAATATAAAGCCCCCAGTAAATTCCCACTAGAATAATCGTATAGACAAAAGAAAGTGATCGAACCGCCCGCGTCGGTCTAATCCCCAGAGAAATTCCTAAAATTGCTAAAATGAAACTTGCAAAAGCCACAGCAAATTTCCGATGGTATTCTACTCTAAATTCCAGGGCCAATTTTTTATTTCCTTTCGTTTCTTCTTCGGAGATTCTTTGCTGTAATGTTTCTAAGGGGAGCCAATGGGGCTTTTCTTTGGTATCCACTTTGAGCATTTCTTCAATAGATAAATTAATCGTATAACGATCAAAGCTAATTTTTTGAACGGCAGCATGGTCCTGAGAGAAGGTATGAATGCTGCCCTGATGGAGTACCAGGTACACGGAAGGTAAATCACTCGAAGAAAGAATCATGCCTTTTTCGGCCACCACAGAAACAGGACGGCTTTTATCCCGCTCATCATACAAGAAAACATGTTCCAAGGTTTTCTCTTTGGTATCAACTTTATCTGTATAGAGAACGAGTCCAAAAAAATCATCATTAAAGGCCCCCTCCCGCACTCCCACCAAAGCCTTGTTTTTCCCAATATCAAAAATAAGAGCCCGCGAAGATCTTGCCCCCCAAGATTCCAAATAAAGAGTCAGATATAGACAAAAAAAGCAAACCAACACAGAAAAAAGAACCACAGGCATCAAGAGTTGAAAAACACTAAAACCTGACGCCTTGAGCGCTGTGAGCTCGCTATCCGAAGAAAGTCTTCCAAAAAGCATGATCACAGAAAATAAAAACGCAATAGGAATAGAAATGGCTAAAAATGAAATTGTTAAGTAAAAAATAAGTTTAAAGACAGTCCACAAACCTACTCCATAAACAATGATGAGTTCATTGAGATGTAAGATTTGAGACATCACCAAAATAAAAACAAAAACGGATAACCCCAAAAAAAATGGGGACACAAGCTCTCGAAAAAGATATCGAAAAATAATGGTGGTCCGCATAGGTTGTCCCTTTAGTGTACAAAAAAGAGGATGGGTGAGTCAATGGATGAAATCACGTAACAGCTTGATTTTTTTGAATTTTCCCTCTATAATGGGGTTATGGATAAAAGTCCTAATACGATCCATATTTTTTCAGAACCCCTAGAGTTCTTCCGCCATTTGGTTTCTACAGCTATTGAAAACCAAAAGGTCGAAGTCACTCAAGATATTGAATATTATTTGGTTTCTCTTTTAACCCAATATATGGAAATTGAAAAAATGCAGCGTTCTGCACAAGACCCCCTAGCCCTTCAACTCCAAAAAGCGCTGCTCTCAGGTACGTATGAGCGAATTCAGCTCTTAAAGGAGTTGGGTGATTTTTCACTTTATATTTCTGGGTTCTTTTCAGACAGTCTCAATCGAAAGCTTGTGGATATTGACTATTACATGGCCATGGGAGGCGTTGCCTATAACAATCTCTCTCACACAGTTGCAACGACTTCTGTTCTTCAGACTACTTTTCAAGATTTAGCCAAACGGTTTGGAACTTTTGTGGATATTTTGGCAGAAGTGTCGGACTCTGCTTTCGTGCACACCCATCGAGATGTGCTGCGCCTCTATGAAAAATGGCTCAAAACCAAAAGTGAACGCTTGGCCGAGCTCCTTAAAAAAGAAGGCCTCTTTCCTCTGGACGCACTCACCACGACACTTACCTAATTAACCATGAAACAAGCTCAAAGTCGCTTGACGTGGATTTCTTTTATGGGCTTAATGGGGATACTTATTTTACCTATGAAAGAATTTAAAAAGCCATCCGATACTGAACTCCGAAAAAAACTTACCCAAGAACAATACTCCGTCACTCAAAAAGAAGCCACTGAGCCTCCTTTTAAAAACGCGTATTGGGATAATAAAAAACCTGGAATTTATGTTGATGTTGTTTCAGGGGAACCTCTTTTTAGCTCCCTCGATAAATTTGATTCGGGCACGGGCTGGCCTAGTTTTTCAAAACCCTTGGAGGCGGACAATATTGTTGAGAAAGAAGATCGCACGTTTTTCACGACACGAACCGAAGTCAAATCTAAATACGGAAATTCCCATTTAGGCCACGTGTTTAAAGATGGCCCTGCTCCCACAGGCTTAAGATATTGTATGAATTCTGCCGCCTTAAGATTTATCCCGACAGAAAAACTCAAAGAAGAGGGATATGAAAAGTACACTTCTTTTTTTAAAACTTCTTTAGATAAAAAAGCCCTCCCAGCAAATAAATCTGTAGCTACCTTTGCTGGGGGATGTTTTTGGGGGGTGGAAGAACTTGTTAGAAAACTACCAGGCGTCCTTGAAACGACCGTGGGATACACGGGAGGGGGGATGGCAAGCCCAAACTATGAACACGTTAAAAAAGGAAATACGGGACATGCTGAAGCTGTTCAAGTTGTTTTTGATCCTCAAAAAATAAGTTACGAAGACCTTCTTAAATATTTTTTCAGACTCCACGATCCCACAACTCCCAATAGACAAGGAAATGATACGGGAAGCCAATATCGCTCAGCCATCTTTTATCATGATGAGAACCAAAAACGAGTTGCCACCCAAGTCAAAGAAGAACTTCAAAAATCTGGAAAATGGAAAGGCAAAATTGTCACAGAAATTGTTCCTGTCAAAGAATTTTATAAAGCCGAAGACTATCACCAAAAATATCTTCAAAAAAATCCTGGTGGCTACACCTGTCACTACTTAAGGCCCCTCTAAAAAGCAAGACAACCCAGAGATTTCTTGAGTCTCAATAGTGAGTACGCTATAAAGAAAATATGAAAAGTTTTTTAAAAATAGTTTTGGGGCTTATTTGCCTATTTCATGTTTCTTTAGCTTCTGCGCAAATATTGACGGGAGTGATCATTGAAAAATATGCAAATGTTCGAACTCTTCCTTCTGTAGCGAATTCTACAATTGTTACAAAAGCGTTTAAAGGAAGTGCTGTTAAAATCCTGGACAAAACTGCTGAAAAAATAAAA
>JAHFEZ010000012.1 GCA_023248265.1 Deltaproteobacteria bacterium | reverse complement strand
TATGGGGATCAGGCTTTACGCGTCCTAAGAGAGCAGAAAGACCGATCAGTACGAGCCCTAAAAGCAACGCAAATGCCAACATCATAAACACAGCTAAGTGGTTTATAGGGATCATATATTACGGTATTACAATAAATTGAAGAGAGTTGGAAACATATTTAAACAAGGGCTCCCAATAAAGACCAAAGATGAATGTCGGGATGACTAAAAGAATGAGCGTAAAGACATGAAGGGGAGACAGCACAAGAGCTTTGTCGGAATTCACAGGCTTTACTAAAAACATTTCACGAACGATATAGGTATAATAATAGAGGGAAATAACGGTATTTAAAATGGCAACCACCAAAAGCCAATAAATTTCTTTTTGAACAAGCGCAGAGAATAAATACACTTTTCCAATAAATCCAGCAAAAGGGGGAATCCCCGTTAAAGAAAATAAAAAAACAGCCATTGAAAAAGCAACCAGAGGAGAAGTCCATCCTAAGCCTTTAAAACCAGAAATATCTTCATTCTTTGTTTTGTTCGCCAGAAGTCCTACGACAAAAAAAGCGCCAAAGTTCATGAAAAAATAGACCACTAGGTAAAATAAAATGGAGACAAGCCCTTCTTTGGAAAGCACAATAAATCCCATCAACATATACCCGGCATGCGCAATACTGGAATAAGCCAGCATGCGTTTGGCATTTTTTTGCCAAAGGGCACTTAAATTTCCCAAAGTCATAGTAACGGCAGAAAGAATGGCCATTAAGAAAGCCCAGTCGACATGAGGAAGTGTAATCCACTGATCTGGAAGACCACTATTATTTGCAAAAACGCTATAAAAAAATCGAATAAAAATAGCAAAACCTGCGGCTTTGGGAGCAACCGTGAAAAAGGCAGCCGTAGGTGTCGGGGCTCCATGATACACATCCGGGGCCCACATGTGAAAGGGGACAGATGTAATTTTAAATCCAAATCCAAAAAGAACCATAAGCACCATGGAATAGAGAGCTAGGGGATTTAAAGAAGCCGTCGAAAGAGTGGCATTGATCGAATAAATATTTAAGGATCCTGTAAATCCATACAGAAGCGAAAGTCCCCACAGCATTGTTCCAGAAGCAAAAGCCCCATAGAGAAGATATTTGATGGCCGCTTCATTGGAAGCGGGGTGTTCCTTGCGAAAGCCCGCAAGCGCATAAGAAACGATACTGACCAGTTCCAAAGACAAATAAAGAGTAAGTAAGTTAATCGAAGCAACCAACGTGCACATGCCGATAGTGACAGCCAGGGTGAGTAAATAAAACTCTGCTCCTCTTTCTTCATCAATTTCATAAGAACGGTAGCTAAATAAAAAAGTAAAAAAGGTGGCGATGATAAAAAAAAGTTTAAAAAACAAACTAAAAGGATCGTGGCTTAGCTGATTTGCGAAAAAAAATTGTGGCGAAAAACTTTTGATCGCAAGAGTAGCTCCTGCAGAGACCATCAACCCCACCAAAGCAGTTAAAAAAGTAAAAAGACGACTTTGAGAAATCATCTGAACAATAAGTACAAAGCCCAACGTGATTGAAAGGATGATTTCAGGAGAATAAAGAGCTAAGTTGAGAGACAAAGATTCCATCGTTATGCCGCTTGAAGAAGGGTTAGGAGCCTATCTAATGTTGCTTTCATTAAATTTAAAACGGGCATGGGGTACACTCCAAAAAAGAGTATCAATACGGACAGAGGCACCAATGTAAAAAGTTCTCTAAAATTTACTTCCGCTAAATTTTTATATTGAGCGTTGAGAGGTCCCAAAAATATTTTTTGAAGTGCCCATAAGAAAAACGCAGCATTGATGACAATGCCTAAGGTCGCCAGGATGGTGATGGAAGGATACACTTTAAAGGATCCCAAAAATACAAGGGCTTCTGAGATAAAACTTGAAAGTCCTGGAAGTCCCAACGATGCAAACGAAGCTAGAGCTACAAGGCCTGTATAAATGGGAACTTGGACGCCTAAGCCGCCAAAGCCATCTAATTTTCTATGATGGACGCGATCATAGACCACGCCCACTAAAAGAAAGAGCATGGCAGTGGTCAGTCCATGATTAAACATTTGAAAAACAGCCCCATTGATTCCTTCGGTGGTGAATACCGCCATTCCCAAAAGGACATAGCCCATATGATTAATCGAGGAATAGGCGATGAGTTTTTTCCAGTCGTTGCCCCCCCTGTCTTGGGGAAGTGTAATTTGAGCCATGGCACAAAAGGCCCCGTAAATAATGTTTACCAAACCCAAAAGTGCTAAGGCATATGAAAACCAATAAGTTTCTTGAGGTAAAATGGGAAAGCTAATTCTTAACAGTCCATAGGCTCCCATCTTAAGTAAAACGCCTGCCAGGATGACAGAAACGGGGGTAGGAGCTTCGACGTGTGCTAAAGGAAGCCACGTGTGAAAAGGGAAAATAGGAACTTTAATTGCAAAGCCAATAAACAAGAGAATGAATAAGACTCTTCTAAACTCAACGATAGTCAAAGCTATGCCAAAAATATTTAAGTCTTTGATTTTTAATATTTGGGGCCTGGCAAGTTCAAGAAGGTCAAAGGTGTGGGGTTCGCTATAGAAATAAAACGCCAACATGACGACAAGCATGAGTACAGAGCCAAACAAGGTATAGAGAAAGAACTTAATTGCAGCATATTCTTTTTTGGGCCCGCCCCAAATGCCAATCAGAAAATACATGGGAAGAAGCATGAGCTCCCAAAAAACATAAAAGAGAAAAAAATCTAGGGAGACAAAAACGCCAAGCATTCCAGCCTCTAGCAAAAGAAACATTAAAAAGTAGCCTTTGACCCCTTCTTTAATGGACCACGAAGCAAAGATGCAGAGAAACGAAAGAAGCGTGGTTAATAAAATCATGGTGATAGAAAGGCCATCGCATCCGACGTAGTAATGAATGTTGAAAGTGGGAATCCACGCCATTTTTTCAACAAATTGAAGCCCCGCTTCGGATCGATCAAAGGCCCAGCACAGTTCTAAGGATGCCAAGAAAGACAATAGAGTAAAGAAGGCAGATGTCCAACGAATGAGTCCTGCTTTTTCCTTGGGTAAAAATAAGACTACAGCCATGCCAACGACTGGTAAAAAAACAATCCATGTGAGTAGGTGCTCACGTATAAATCCCAAATATGTCACATGTCCTCCTTACACTAATGTTAAAAGAATTAAAATTCCACACACAGCCCCTAATCCTACCAAAAGATACTGCTGTATTTTTCCAGTTTGAATTTTTCGTACTTCTTTTCCAGAAGCTCTCACTACTTTTCCTGTTCCATCGACCAGCATTTGGTCAATGGCACGATTATCAAAATCCCCAGAGTTTGTCGAAGTGCTAATCGTGATCGGAGCCCAGCCATCCACTAAGACTTGATCAATGACGCGATTGTCAAAATGAGCCAAAAGGGTATTGAGTCTAAGAAGATTATGGATGACAGCCCATTCGTAGAGTTCATCGATCCAATAAAGATGGGTCAGAGTTTTATAAATACATTTAAATTTTTCTGCGATTTTTTCTGAAGACAAAGTTTGTTTATAATATATGAGATAAGCAAACAAAATTCCACATCCCGCCATAGTTAAAGACAAAATAAGGGCATACAGATGAGCAGACGTAGGATGCTCCGAAGAAGAGGGGGGCTCTAGTAGATATTTGACCCACTGACTTTTTTCACCCCAGAGGCTTAATTCTCCAAGGCCTAGCGGAGAGCCTGTGAAAAAGATGGCCAAAGAACAAAGACTTAAAATAATGAGGGGAAGTGTCATGACCCAAGGAGATTCATGAGCGTGGTCGAATTTTTTAGAATCTCTGGGTTCCCCATAGAAAGTCATAAAAATAAGTCTAAACATGTAAAAGGCTGTCAGTCCTGTACTTAAAAAACCAAAAAGAGGAATTAAAAAGTGCGACGGATTTTCCATTGCAAAGGAAAGGCTTTCTCCTAAGATTAAATCTTTGCTGACAAATCCAGAGAAAAAAGGAATGCCCGAAAGAGCTAACGTTGCCACCCCCATGGTAGTAAACGTAATAGGCATTTTTTTTCGAATGCCCCCCATTTCTCTCATATCTTGTGTGTGAAGAGCGTGAATGACGCTTCCAGCACACAAAAAGAGGCAAGCTTTAAACGCAGCGTGTGTGACCAAGTGGAAAAATCCAGCAACATACGCTCCCACACCTAATCCCATCATCATGATCCCCAGTTGGCTAATGGTCGAATAGGCCAAAACTTTTTTAATGTCGTTATGAGTGAGAGCCATCGTGGCTGCAAAAATGGCAGTAAAGCTTCCTGTGTAAGCAATAACAGTGCGTGCCTCAGGTGTGAAAAAAGGAAACATGCGGGTTACCAAATAAACGCCTGCGGCCACCATGGTGGCTGCGTGAATTAAGGCTGAAACAGGAGTAGGCCCTTCCATGGCATCGGGAAGCCAGATGTGCAGTGGAAATTGGGCAGATTTTCCAACCGCTCCAAGAAAAATACAAATTCCAGCAAGGGTCAAAAGAGAAATGCCTAAGAATTCTCCACCAAACTGGCCTTTGGCGACATAGGAAAAGATAGAATCAAAATGTAGGAGCCCATTGGTTTCAAAAAAGATGATTAAAATTCCAATGAACATGCCCACATCTCCAATGCGTGTAACGATAAAGGCTTTTTTGCCCGCCTCGGCGGCTTCTGGCTTTTCAAACCAAAAAGAAATTAAAAGATAGGAGGCCAATCCCACAAGCTCCCAAAAAATGTAAAGGGCAAAGAGATTATCGGCCAAGACAAGCCCAATCATGGAAAAGGAGAAGAAGGAGAGATACGCAAAGTAGCGGCTATAACGAGGATCTTCGTGCATGTAACCTATCGAATAGAGAAAAACTAAAAAACTGACGGTTGTAATGACCAAAAGCATAAGAATAGTTACAGGATCTACTAAAATTCCCATGGTAAGCTGAAAATGGGGCAAATCAATCCATGTCCAAGACGTGGTCCACTGAAATTGAGGGCCAGAGGAAAGCAAATCTATAAATAACAGCACAGAAAGAGCAAAGGAAACAAAAATAGTTCCCACAGAAACCCAATCTCCCCCTCGAAAAAGTCTTTTGCCGATAAAAATTTGAATGACAAAACCCAAAAGAGGCATTCCCAAAAGCATGACCATGGCTGATGTCATGGGATCTAAAGAAGGTAAAAATTTTAAAAAAAGGCTCTCTAGCATTTTAAGTCCTTGATGTCTTCAATGTCGACCGTCGTTTTATTTTGATAGATGCGAAGGATAATTGCTAAAGCGATCACTACTTCAGATGCTGCAATAACAAAAATAAAAAGTGCAAAAATTTGACCTGAAAGATCAGCAGCGACATATTTTGAGAAGGCAACAAAATTAATTCCAGCAGAGTTCATCACAAGCTCGATACCCATTAAAATTCCAACCGAATTTTTTCGAGAAAGAATCCCTATGATGCCCAGCACAAATAGGATCGCCGATAAAACCAGATAGTGTCTCAAATCCACCGCAAACATCATTTACTTACTCCTCGCTAGAATGATCGCTCCAATCAAAGCTGCCAAAAGAAGAATGGATGCCAACTCAAAAGGTAAAAGATAATCTGTCAGCAAAAGATCGCCCAACCGACTCACTGTCGGAAGAGGGGCTTCATCGGTAAGCGTCATATTCCAAGGGGTTGTGAGAATAAACTTTACAAGAAAGCCTAAAAGGATGAGTCCTAAAAGACCAGGAAGAATTTTTTTCTTTTTTTCATCTTGAAATTTTGCTCCATAAATATTTTTTGAGAGCATGACAGCAAATAAAATTAAAACCAAAATTCCTCCGACATAAATTAAAACTTGAGTCGCTGCAATAAAATCTGCGCCTAAGAGTACGTAAATTCCTGCCACACCGAAAAAAGAACCAAACAGGGAGAGCCCTGCATAAAGGATGTTGGGATGAAAAACACAGACGAAGGCTGGAACAAGCGTGATCAGAGCAAAAATATAAAAGAATACATCTTGAGCTGTCATGAGCCCCATCCTAAAAGAGAGTAAATGAGCTCCGGAATTCCTTTTCCTTTAAAGAGCGCCATCCAAAAGGCAGTTCCTAAAAGGCATGCAAAGGAAAAAGGAACCAAAACTTCCCAACAAAGTTTCATGAGTTGATCGACACGATATCTGGGCAATGTCCAGCGAATCCACATCATCACAAATAAGAGACAAACAGCCTTTGTCATAAAGACCATAGCTTCGATAGGAATTCTCAGCCCCAATGCAAGCCCTGAGATATCTATAAAAGGCAGATACCAGCCCCCTAAAAAAAGGGTGGTGGCCACAGCACAAATGACAAAGCATTCGGCGTATTCAATGAGAAAAAAGATAGCAAAACGCATGCCGCTATATTCGGTATTATAGCCAGAAACAAGCTCTGAATCAGCCTCTGGAATATCAAAGGGCGTGCGATTGGCTTCTGCCAACGCTGCAATGTAATACACACAGGCCGCAATAAACATGAAGGGATTATGAAAAATATTCCAGCTATAGGGAGATTGGTTTTTAATAATCTGGGTCATATCCAACGTTCCTGTGACTAGAACGGCAGTTAAAATACAAAGAGCCACAGGAATTTCAAATGAAACAATTTGAGCTGCAGCGCGCATGCCCCCTAGCAAAGACCATTTGTTGTTGGAAGCCCACCCTCCCAAAATCAGTCCCAGAGCAACCATCGATGTTACAGCGATCAGATAAAAAATTCCGATATTGAGGTTTGCAAGAATAACATTTTCAGCAAAAGGAATGACAGCATAGGCTGCGGCCCCTCCTAAAAAAATAAGCATGGGAGAAAGAATAAAAAGTTTTTTGTCAGCTGCAGCAGGAATAATATCTTCTTTTAAAAGAAGTTTTAAGGCGTCTGCAATCCATTGCAAAATGCCATAGGGTCCGACGACATTGGGGCCAATGCGGGCTTGGATATCGCCTGCAATTTTTCGCTCTAGATAGACCGCAATGCCTGCAAAAGGAAAAAGAAATAAAAACAAGAGCCCCAAAATGCAGGCCAAGCTATAAAGCCAAAGGGGTATACTTCCTAGCAAGGGCCAAGATTCAAATAGGTCTTTTAAAAATTCAGGTAGAGACATAGAGAATTATGATTTTTTCTGGGGACGGATGGTTTTAATCCACTCAAAATCCCCTTTAACCCACGCATAGGCAAAACCAATCAATAAAATTCCAATGAAAAGAGCTACTTCTGCAAATACGAGAAGTCCCTTGCCCGCTTGAGAGGTCATCCACTGACGAAATGTGACGCCAACAGGAAACATAAGGATTACCTCGACATCAAAAATTAAAAATAAAATGGCAATGACATAAAATCTCAAATTAAATTGTACCCAAGAACTCCCCACAGATTCTTCACCGCATTCATACGTGGTTAATTTTTTGGGATCTGGGTTATGAGGGCGCAAAAGTTTTCCTACTAACAAAATCAGAGGAACCATACAGACCCCAATAATCAAAAAAATGAGAATAGTTGCAAATTGAGTGTACATAGAGTAAATAAGCGTACATCGTGAGGTCTAACTTAAGTGAAATTTCTTGTCAACAAACTTCCCCTCCAGGTATGATAACTGTATGAAAAAAGTCATTTTTATCTCTATGTTGATGTTTTTTTGTTCAGTGGTTTTGGCCCAAGATTTTTCTTCACTTTTTGAAGCTGCATTACAAAAAAAATTAGACATTTCTGATGAATATATTGACAAAGGACAAGAGTTTTCCTGGGTGTTTGTCACGGGATTTTTAAATGAAGGGGCAGGATGGGTGGGACGCTATTTTGGAGACAATCGAGATCGTCTTAAGACCTATGTTCCTGGGGAAGAAATCTATATTCTTAGGCCTTCATCAACAAATTCTATTGAAACCAATGCCGTCATTCTTTTGAAACAACTTCAAGAGATTTATGAACGGCATCATAAAAAAATTATTGTGATTGCCCATAGCAAGGGAAGTCCTGAAACGCTCAAGATGCTTGCAAATGAACCGAAAACTACAGCCCAGTCAATCCAAGCCGTGCTGACGATCCAAGCGGCGTTTGGAAGTCAGGTGGCCGATTTCTTGGCGGGAGATTGTCCTTTTGGGATGGAAGGCCTTAAGTCTCTAACGATCCAAGAGGTAGATCGGATTTTTTCATCGGAGGTAGTTCAGGTTTTAAAGAAGCATGTTGTCCCTATTTATTTTTTGCGAACCAGCCAAAAAATAGGTGGGGAAGGAAATTCGGTAGCACTGGGAATTTTAGCAACAGCCAAATATTTGAGCTCTTATGGAGAAAACGATGGGCTTGTTACGGTCGAGCGCCAAAAGTTGAGTGGCGTAGGAATTGATTTGGGAATCATTAATGCCGATCATGCAGATACGGTGCTAGAGCCTCCTTCAAGTAACACTCCTTCTGGATTTCGCGCTGCACTCATGGATGCGATTTTCTTTTATTTAATGTCTCGTTAGGATATCTTTTTTTTGTGAACTTAGCCCAGACGTTTTAAAGTAGTTTCTACCTTTAGGACAAATAAATAAATTAATGCTGGTTATTTAAAAATGAACGAGATAAATTTGTTTTATGGAACTTGTTGTTAAGACTGATCTTTTAAGTGTTGGAGAAGCACCAATATTACTTCGTTCAAAGAATTATAATCAACTTCTTTTAGATCTTTCCTCTGTGAGTTTCGTAAAAAGTTTGGAACTGACTCAGTGGAAGTGTTTAATTGAACTCGCTTTAGAATACGATATGAAAGTAAACATAACCCCTCCACATGAAGAAAGTGCTTATCACTATGCGGGCAGAATGGGATTATTTGAAAAAACGAATTATGTTTATCCATTTAAAGAAAAACAACCGCAAACATTTTTCCCACTTCTTCGCATTGAAAGTGATCGAAATGAAAATCTTTATGAGGAATGTTTACGAGTTTTCAGTATGAGCAATGTGAGCACCAATTATATTCGTCGATTGGCGGATACTTTTACTGAATTGGCCGATAATGTTTATTTTCACTCAGGACAAAGTCCAAATTCAGGATGGGGATATGTTCATGCTCAGGTGTATCAAAAAAATATTTGTATTGGAGTCTCAGATGTGGGAGTTGGATTTTACGGATCGTACAAGCAGAATAATCAGATACGGGGTAGAACAGAAAAACAGATTTTATTGGATGCATTTAAGGTGGGTGAAAGCAGTCTTAATCCCTTCCCAAAGCCTGGATATAGAGGTGTAGGACTAAGTGAAGTTTTTGAATTTATTGAACGATTTTCTGGTATAATGACAGTAAGTAGTGGAAAGGCTATGGTAATGGCAACGCAGAAGGGCTTAAAAGATGAGGGCTTGCCTTATAATGTATATGGCGCATGGATACAATTAGAGGTGCCTATTTTATGACCAAAATAAATGTAGCATATGAAGGAAAATTTCTTTCCGGAAGAAGTCATGCGGTAGAATTGGTTGATCGGTTAATGAAATCACAGCCCAACCTTCCTATTGTGTTTGATTTAGATGGGGTAGAATCGGTTTCTCAGGCATTTGTTTCTGAGTTATTGGTCGCATTAAAAAAGTATGGAATTCAATTTCAGGAAATCAATTTTACGGGTGTTAAAGATAAAGAAATTGAAGCAAGGATTAGACGTGAAATTGAAAGATTGTCGCAATTAATGGCCTCTTAATTTCCCCTTAACACTCCTTCTGGATTTCGCGCTGCACTCATGGATGCGATTTTCTTTTATTTAATGTCTCGTTAGGCTATCATCTCTTTTGGGTGGATGAGACTTTAAAAAAGGCCTTGGAAGAAGTTTTTCCTTATATTGAAAAAGGAAATTATAAAGCGGCAGTCGATCACCTTTCACTTCATTCTTTTTTTAAACCCTTGAATGCAGATCAGTGTGTAGAAAAAGCATTAGAGCTTCTTTCGACTCAAGAAAAGGAAAAACTCACATGGGCAGCGGTTCTTCTTCATATAGCCTTGAAACGACGACCTCATCATTTTAAAGCACTCTATAATTTAGGAGTGGTGATGACGGAAAGGGGGAACATCCCCCATGCCCTTAAAAGCTTGAAAGCAGCCCTTCAGCTAAACCCTACGGATTGCGATACATGGATTGCATTGGGAAATGTTTATAGTGATAAGTCCGAGTACAAAGAAGCAGAAAAGGCTTATCTTAAAGCTCTGGAGTTAAATCCTAAGAGTGCCCGTGCGCATCGAAATTTGGCGTTAAGTCTGATTCGGGCAGCGGATGTCTTTCGTGCGCATAAAAAATCTGAAGACTATATTAAACAGGCCTTAAGTGAAGCCAATCAGGCCATCCATTTAGATCCTTCTGATCCGGATAATTATTTTATGTTGGCCTGGGCCAGAGGGCATGCGGGGGATATTGGGGGTTTTTTCGATGCTCAACGACATGCAGTTTCGATGAACTGGGATTTGTCAGGACGTGCTTTAGATGATGCCAAGAGACTCGTAAGAATTTTATTTTCAGCTAAAAATTTTGAAGCGGTAGGACAACTTTTAGATAAATTAGATGGCCGTTGTGAAGATCCCGACGATCCAGAAACTGTTTACAATATTGCAAAACGCACAGTTTTAAAAACAGGAAAGGTTGTTTATGAAATTCAGCGCGAAGATTCTAAAGGAAACTGGGTGCTTGCCGATTCACAAACAGGAGAATTGAACTAGTCTATTACTTTTTGGCGAGTTCTTCGTTAATAACTTCTTCCACAGCCTCTTGAGGGACATTTCCCACGACAATTTTTCCATTGATGAAGAGTGTGGGAGTCGAGCGAACACCTGCTTCTTGACCTTCTAGGAGTTCTTTTTGGAGTTTTGCAAATTTTTCTCCGCTATCCAAGCATTGCTTAAATTTTGTCAAATCCAGTTTTAACTCTTGTGCATATTTTTCAAGATCAGATCTCTGGAGAGCTGATTGATTTTCAAAAAGTTTGTCGTGATAAGGCCAAAACTTTCCTTGGTCGTGTGCGCACAAAGAGGCCTGATGGGCTAGTGGAGCATTCGGATGGCGACTTAACGGAAATGCTTTAAAGGTTAAATTCACAGCATGCCCATATTTTTTTAAAACTTTATCTAAGGTTTTTGTGAGTCCTCCACAGAAAGGGCATTCAAAGTCTGAAAACTCAACAATTTTTACTTTGGCATTGTCTGCGCCTTTTGAAGGAGCAGGGGTCAAATTTAAAGTAATACGAGGGCGTTCGGGTTTTTCTAAATAGACTTGAGCCCGAGCTGTATTTTTCAACCGCTCGATATACTTTTGATAGGCTTCATTGTAACGTTCATTTTGTAAGAAATTTCGAATTCGTTCATCATATTGATCTTTTGTACCCTTTAAGTGTTCTTTTTGTTGTTCGTAGAAATTGTTAACGTCTTTATCTGAAACTTTTTTAATATTTCTTTGAACTTCTCTTTCAAGGAGTTCATTAACACTTATTTTTTTTCGAGTAGCTTCTTTTTCTAAGACGATTTTGCCAATGAGCTCTTCAATTTTTCTTTTTTTGAGTTCGTAAATATTGGACTGAAGCTCATAAAGATCAACGCTAACGGCTTGATGAAGTTCTGCCTCTGTGATTTTTCGTCCAAAGACTTCAGCTACAATTTTATTGGGATCTCCTTCGCAGGAAACAGCAGAAGTTTGGGTATCAGCAAAGAAGGGAAAAAACAAAGATAGCGCCAAAAATAAGGAAGAAATTAACTTTTTCATACGGCTATTATCATTCTTAGCCAAACCGTTAGTCAAGTAAAACTAATTATGCTAAGCTTTTAATTTAATGATTTCCTATCTGCAGCAGCTTTTGGCCAAAGTTGAGACCTTGCCCTCAGGGCTCACCGTGACAGGTCTTACACGGGCAAGCTTTGCGTATGTTTTGGCACAGATGCGGCAAATCAGAAAAAATGCAACGCTCGTTTTGGTTGAGACCCCAGAGCAAGCTGAGCAGCTTTTATCTGATATTTTGTTTTTCTCCCCCATGTTAAAAAATGAGGTTTTCGTCTATCCTGCTTGGGAGCCGCATCCTTTTGATACTTTTTCGCCTCACCCCGATATTGTTATGTCCAGGTTGGAAATTTTATATCAGGTGCTCCAGAAAAAAAATCTCTGTATTGTAACCACAGTAGAAGCACTTTCTCAGCGTGTGATTCCTCAAGAGGTTCTTATTGAACAAACCCTCTTTTTAAAAAAGAACCACGAATTTCAACGTGAGCTTCTTTTTCAAAAACTGGCAGAAAATGGGTATAGCAAAGTTTCAACCGTGGAGGATCGAGGCACCTTTAGTGTTCGCGGCGGAATTGTAGATATTTTTCCTCCTTTGACACACGCTCCTTTTCGTCTTGAATTTGTAGGAGATGAAATTGAAACCCTTCGCACCTTCGATCCTGAAACCCAACGTTCTTTAGAGTGCGCACTTTCTGAGTGTGTGATTTTACCGGTGCGAGAGATTATTTATACGGATCAAACCCTCTTAAGAGCTCAAGCGGAAGTAAAAAGAGTGGCAGATGAGACCTCCATTCAAAAATCCCACCGAGATCAAATTTTAGAATATTTGGAACATAAAATTTATTTTTCAGGTATCGATTATTTTCTCCCCTTTTTCTATCCGAAACTAGAAACTCTTTTTGATATCTTTTCAGAAACGTTTGACCTTTTTTATTTAGACAAAGTCGCGCTTCAAAAAAGATCTCAAGAATTTCAAAAAGACTGTGAGCTCGATCATCAAAAAGCGATTGAAGCTGGACGACTTTCTTGTGATGTCCCAAGCCTGTATCTTTCGCCTGAGGAACTGTTTTCGCACTTTGCAGCCCAAAAATATTGGGATGTAGTGAAGCTGGAGCTTTTAGAAAAGAAAGAGACTTCTTTTTCGCTTCAGACCCAAACGAACGATGATATTCGTTACAATTTAAAAAGGACTAAAATTACAAGTCTTGAGATTTTGCAACCCTTGGCGATGCAACTCAAAACATGGCGAAGCGAGGGACAAACGATTCTTTTTATAGCCCATACGCAAACACAGCTTAAGCGTTTTCAAGAACTTTTTTCTCATTATGGGCTTCGTTTTTTAATGATGGAGAACTTTTCTTTTGAAAAACTGGAGGCTTTTAAAAAAGATCCTTCCTTTTTCTCTTATGAAGTGCTTTTGGTTTTGGGTTCTTTGTCTTGTGGATTTCAATTTTTAGAAGAAAAAATAATTTTTATTACAGAAGAAGAAATTTTTGGTCAGCGAAAACATCTTTCCCAGCCTAGGCTCTCTAAAAAGGGGGCTTTCATCACAAACTTAGCAGAGCTCAAAAGTGGAGATCCTGTCGTACATGTAGATCATGGCATGGGTCTTTACCGAGGATTAGAACGGCTGCATTTGGGTGGGAGCACGAATGATTACATGCTCGTAGAATATGCTGACAAGGACAAACTCTATGTTCCGTTGTATCGTTTGAATGTCATTGGGCGCTATGTGGGAGGCCAAAAAGAGAATCTTCATTTGGATAAACTGGGAGGAACGCAGTGGGCCAAAATAAAAACAAGGGCTAAGAAAGTCATTGAAGAAATTGCTCATGAACTTTTGGAAATTTATGCTGCGAGAAAAACATACACAGGTTTTTCCTTTAGTCCTCCGGATTCTTATTTTCACGAACTGGAAGCCACTTTTCCGTATGATGAAACCCCTGATCAATTGAAAACGATTGAAGAAATTCTTTCGGATATGTGTTCTTCAAAGCCGATGGATCGGATTGTGTGTGGAGACGTAGGGTATGGAAAAACAGAAGTAGCGATTCGAGCTGCTTTTAAAGCAGTGATGGATAAAAAACAAGTGGCTGTTTTGGCTCCCACGACATTATTGGTAGATCAGCATGAGAGAGTATTTAAGGGACGGCTCAAGCAATTTCCTGTTACAGTGGAGTCTCTTTCTCGTTTTCGAAATCCTGCAGAACAAAAAGAAATTCTTCGAAAACTTAAAGCCGGAAAAATCGATATTATCATTGGTACCCATCGGCTTTTGTCTCAGGATGTAGATTTTTTTGATTTAGGATTTTTGATTATCGATGAAGAGCAACGGTTTGGGGTGACGCACAAAGAAAAAATTAAAAAGATGAAAAAAACTCTAGATATTTTGACGCTTTCTGCAACCCCTATCCCTCGCACGCTTCACATGGCGCTTCTAGGAATTCGCGATATCAGTATCATCAATACTGCTCCTCAGGATCGGCTGTCGATACGTACATATGTAACGCAATTTGAGGATCAAACGATTCGTGAAGCCATATTGCAAGAAATCCGGCGAGGAGGGCAGGTTTTTTTCATTCATAATCGCGTTGAAACCATTGGACGGCTGGCTTCTCATATTCAAAAATTGGTTCCAGAGGCCAAAGTTCATTTTGCCCATGGACAAATGACAGAATCGGCCATTGAAAAAGTCATGCTCGATTTTCTCAATAAAAAATTTAATGTGTTGGTGAGCACGACGATTATAGGAAGTGGGATTGATATTGCTTCTGCCAATACGATTCTCATTGATCGAGCCGATACGTTTGGGTTGGCGCAGCTTTATCAACTGCGTGGGCGGGTAGGTAGGTCTCGTGAGCGTGCGTATGCCTATCTTTTGATTCCTTCCGAAGAAAAGCTTTCTGACGATGCTAAAAAACGGCTTCATGTGATTCAAGGAGCTTCAGAACTGGGTTCTGGGTTTAAAATTGCAAGCCATGATCTTGAAATTCGAGGTGGGGGTAATATTTTAGGGAAAGATCAGTCTGGGCACATTGAGGCCATAGGGTTTGAGATGTATACGGATCTTTTAGAGCAAACCGTTCTAGAATTAAAGGGGGAAAGGGTAGAAAGTGCCTTAGATCCAGAATTAAATCTGAAAGTGGATGCGTATATTCCTGAGGATTACATGCCGGATATGAGCGATAAGCTTTCTTTTTATCGTCGACTTTCATCGATTCAAATGGAAGAAGAGATGGCCGATATTGAAGCGGATATGCGAGATCGCTTTGGGCCCGTGCCCCCCGTGGTCTTTAATTTATTTGAGGTGATGGTTATTAAATTTTATTTAAAAAAATTAAGAGTGCGTTCTATGGACGTTGGGAATCAAAAAGTGGTTTTTACTTTTTTGGATCAAACTCCTTTGTCTCCTGAGCTTATGATTAAAATGGTTCAAAAAGATCCTAAGCAATTTCAAATTAAGCCAGGGAATAAATTTGTGATGACACTTACAACATGGAAAGAAATTCTCCCCTTCGTGCGAAGACTCTCCGATGAAAAGCCTCAATAAACAAATTCTTCGATTGGCTTGGCCCGTGATCTGGGGACAGCTGGGAATGCTCGCCTTTGATTTGGTTGATGTCTTTTGGATGGCAAAATTAGGCACAGAAACGGTGGCGGGTGTGGCGGCGGCTGCTTTTTTAGATTGGGCCGTCTATTCTTTGATGGGGATTACGACGATAGGATGTGCAACTCTGGTTTCCCATGCCGTAGGTGCTCGAAATCAAAAAGAGGCGTATGATGTATCTAGAGAATCATTTCACTTAGGACTTTTGGTTTCCATTTTTCTTCTTTTTGTATTGTGGATGGGATCCCCTTTTATTTTTCACTGGATGGGACTCGATGCCAAGGCGTATCAAGCAGCATTGAGTTATTATCAAGTTTTAATTGTTGGAACCCCCATCTTTTTTACGTTTATTCTCACCGGACAAATTTTTAATGCGTATGGAGATACCAAAACATCTAACTTCATTTTAACCGGAGCGATTCTTTTAAATACAGTGTTAGATCCCTTTTTCATTTTTGGGTGGGGGCCTTTTCCTGAGTGGGGAGCCTTTGGGGCTTCTTTTGCTACCGTCATCAGTTTTACGGTGGGGATGGGGGCTCGGCTCTATTTTTTACGAAAAAAAGGGCATGTGGATTCTTTAACAACGTATGGAAAAGTGAGTGGGGTTTATTTTAATCGAATTTTAAGTATTGGAATTCCTACTGCCTCTGCTCGAGTCATCTGGTCTTTGGTCTATCCTCTTCTTTCAACGCTCATTACGCCTTTTGGAATGAGTGCCATGGCGGCTTTGACGATGGCTCATCGCATAGAAGGGATTGCGTATTGTACGGCGTATGGGTTTTCTGTGGCGGTTTCAACACTCGTAGGCCAAAATATAGGAAGGAAAGATATCCAAGCCGCAAGGCATGTGGCCTATCAGGGCAGGCGTTTAATTACGGTTATTTTGCTTCCCATGAGTCTGCTATTTTTATTGATTCCAGAAGTTTTGATGGGGTTTTTATCTCAGGATCCCCAAGTGATTGGCCATGGAGCGTCCTATTTAAAAGTCATTGGATTTCTAGAAATTTTTTTGGGATGGGAAATGGTCTTTGAAGGGGGATTTAACGGGGTGGGGCAGACACGGCCCTATATGTTGATTTCAGTTCCTTTGACCTTAGCACGCTATCCTTTGGCGTATTTTTTAGTGCATACCCTGGGAGGAGGGATTCAGTCCATCTGGTGGGCCATCAGTTTATCAACGTTATCGAAGGGAGTGTCCTTGAATTTAGCATTTGAAAAATTAAGGGTGTTTAAGTAAGACATCAGTACCATGTTTTCAAAACTATATCGCAAAACTCTACGAGCTCTCTTTCATTATGATCCTACGTTTATAGATTGGTACCATCATCCAGCTCTGCAAGAAACTGGAGCCTATTATTTAAAAAAAATATTTTCTGTTTTAGATACTTTAGATGGGAATTGTAAAGACAAAAAAGAGCATCTTCACATTCTAGACCTGGGGTGCCAAGCAGGAAGAATTACTATTCCTTTGCTTCAAGCGGGTTTTAAAAATACTCTTGGCATTGAGCGATCAGGCATATCGCTTCGGGCTGCTCAGCGAACTGTTCGAGACTTGTCTTTAACGGGTCAGTTTAAAAAAATAGATCTTGCCCGCTATGTAGCCCAATGTCCTTCCGAAAGTGTGGATGTTATTATTAGTATCGAAACATTGTATTTATGTTTAAACTTTGAGCCACTGATTAAAAATATTTCTCGTATCTTAAAACCAGGAGGATATCTTATTGCCACTTTTAAGACGAAGTCTTATTTTTTTACAGATGCTATTTTAAAGAATGACTTTGAAAAAGCCCGATTTGTCCTTCATGCTTCTGAAGGAGAAGTTAAAGATTTAGGGAGAAACTGGCAAACCAGAAGTGAGCTTTTAGCTCTTTTAGAAAAGAATAATTTGTCCGTGCATTTAACGGAGTTTTATTATCCCTTTGAGCCAGCGAAAGTGGATTTAAAAGGCTATTTAGAACTTTATCCTCAAGATCAATCAAAAATAAATTTTTTGGATGACCGAGGGAGGGATATTGTATGTATAGGAAGAAAAAATAATGGATAGATTAGGGTATCATTTGCCGATTTTAATGTATCATTCTGTAGCTTTTTTGTTTGACGCCCCTTTTCCAGAATGTGTTCGAATCCGGCCTTCTATTTTTGCCAAACAAATGAAGTATTTAAAAGATCATCATTATAATGTTATAGAGGTAGATTTTCTTTTCCAAGAGATTGTAGAAGGAAGAAGCCTTCCTCCTAAAACGATAGCCATTACCTTGGATGATGGCTATTTGGATAATTATGTGAATGCCTATCCCATTTTAAAATTTTATGGATTTCCTACGACGGTATTTTTGATTACAGGAAGCATTGGGATAGATCCTAAGTTTATGACTTGGGATCAAGTGCGCGAAATGGAAAAAAATGGGATTCGGTTTGGGAACCATACGGTCACCCATCCCCATTTGCATGTGGCTTCACTAGAGGGAGCTCGAAAAGAAATCCTTGAGGCGAAAGAAAAGTTGTCTCAAGAAGTTCAAAATCCCTCCCAAATTTTTTGCTATCCTTTTGGTGAATATACCATAGCCTGTCAAAGACTGGTCCAAGAATGTGGGTATGAAGGAGCTGTGGCTACGAGTGTTGATGGAGCTTTGCCCTTAGCCGATCGTTATGCTTTTCGAAGGCTTAAGATTTCAGATTCGGCTCAAAATAAATTTATTTTTGCTTTTGAAATCTCGGGGTATTATAGTGCAATTAAAAAGATACAGAAAAAAATTAAATACTTTAAGAGGCATGCCGTCCAAGTGGCCTTGGCCCTTTTTGAGTTTTTTCAGGAGGTATAAAGATATGAGTAGGTATAAAAATATGATCAAACACGATCGGTTACTGTTTGTGGTAGGAAGCCTTATTCTAAGTTTTATCTGGAGCTATGTTGAAGCAAAGCCCAAAGATTCAGATATTGTGACTGAGATTAATGGCCAGGCACTCACGGTAAAACAATTTAATGATCGATATCAGTGGTACATGGATCGATTTAAGTTCAAAATGCCTAAAAAAGATTTCTTAAAAAACTTGATTGATTTGGAGCTGTCTTCTCAAGAAGCCATCAAGCGAGGCCTGGATAAAGATCCCAAAATGCTTTATGACACTAAGATTCTTTTGTCGCAGCATTTATTAGAGAAAGAAGTGTATCAAAAGTTTGAGGCCCTTCAGATTTCAGATCGTGATTTAAAAAAATACTTTGAACAATCGCCAGAGATTAAAGCCAGCCATATTTTATTTAAATTAGATCCCAAGGCGGACAAGGCTCAAGAAGAAAAAATTCGAAAAGAAGCTCAAGCTGTTTTAAAAAGGGCCCAAGCGGGCGAAAATTTTGCAGAGCTTGCCAAAAAATATTCTGAAGGGCCTTCTGCCAAAAACGGGGGAGACTTGGATTATTTTACACGAGAAAACATGGTGCCTGAGTTTTCAGACGTTGCATTTAAACTCAAAAAAGTGGGGAATTTGAGTGATCTGGTTCGTACGAAATATGGGTTCCATATTATCAAACTGACTGGGATTCGAGATTTTAAAAGTGCAGATAAACGACGACTTCAAAACCAAGTCAAAACTCAGAAACAAAAAGAAATTTATGAAGGATTTTTTGCCAATCTTAAAAAGAACGCCAAAATTGTAGTGAATGAGAAACTGATAGAAGATTAATAGTAGCCGAGGAAAGTGAGCAGTAGATCCCCATAAAAAAGAACGATGAGCGCAGCTCCCGCTAAAAAAGGGCCAAAAGGGAGAGCAGATTTCAAGCCTTCTTTTTTAATTAAAATCATCAAAAGTCCCCAAAAAGATCCCAGAATTGAACTTAAAAATAAAACCAGAAGGATGGATTTATATCCTAAGAATGCGCCGATCATAGCCGCTAATTTAATATCACCGCCTCCCATGCCTTCTCTCTTCGTAAACTTAAAATAGGTCCAAGCCAAGGCCAATAAAATTCCTCCGCCCATGAAAATTCCAATGAGAGATTCCCCATACCCGATGTCAAGAAAATGAAAGGAAAGTAAGAATCCCAAAACCGTCCCCCCCAGACTGATGACATCTGGAATAATGCGATGGTGAATATCAATGACGGTAATGACAACGAGAGAAGCGACAAATAAAAAATAGGCAAAGCCTTGAGGCCGAAGCCCAAATTGATCAAATGTCCAAACAGCTAAAAAAGCAGTGACGAGTTCTACGATGAAATATTCAATAGAAATTTTTCTTTGGCAAAATCGACACTGACCTTGCACAAGGGCATAACTTAAGAGCGGAATAAGATCATACCAGGGAAGCTGTTTTTGGCAGTGAGGGCAATGAGACCTGGGCCACAGAATGGATTCTTCTTTGGGAAGCCGCACGATACAAACATTTAAAAAACTTCCAGTTAAGGCGCCTAAGCCAAAGTAAAAAAGTTTAATCCATTCCATATTTTTCGAGACGATATCTTATAGAGCGAAAACTAATTCCCAAAAGCTTGGCAGCTTTCTTTTTAACGCCTCCAGCCTTTTTCAATGCTTTTTCAATGAGATCTTTTTCAAGATTTCCCACAATTTCTTCTAGCTTCACCCCATCCATCGTAATCATCTGCTCTGAGTTTCCTCCTCGTCTGATAAAAGCTGCGGCCGGATGAAAAATGGCCGGAGGTAAGCTTTCAGGCAAAATAGCTGCTCCTCTTTCTAAAGAAACAGTTCGTTCTATGATATTCTCAAGTTCTCGCACATTTCCAGGATAATCGTAACTAATGAGGGCATCCATGGCTTCTTTAGAAATCTTTTTGATGTCCTTGTCCAGTTGTTTATTATATTTTTCCAAGAAATGTTGAGCCAAAATAGGAATATCTTCTCGTTTTTCCCGAAGAGGAGGAAGTTGAATATGAATGACATTAAGTCTGTAGTAGAGATCCTCCCGGAATCTTCCCTGGGTTACTTCTTGCATCAAGTCTTTGTTGGTGGCCGCCATAATGCGAATATTGACTGTAATGTCTTCTGTGCTTCCCACCCTTTTAAATGTTTTTTCTTGAAGGACGCGAAGAAGTTTCACTTGGGTTTGAAGAGGAATTTCTCCAATTTCATCTAAGAAAATGGTTCCTCCATTGGCCACTTCAAAAAGTCCCAGTTTGTCAGCAATAGCTCCTGTAAAAGAACCTTTTTTATGTCCAAAAAGCTCGCTTTCAATGAGATTTTCTGGAATGGCACCGCAATTTACAGTGACAAAAGGTTTATCTTTTAAGAGGCCATTGTAGTGAACAGCTTTTGCAACAAGTTCTTTTCCCGTTCCACTTTCGCCTGTAATCAAGACGTTGGTCTTGGTTTCACACACCCGCTGAATGAGATCGTAAATTTTAAGCATCGAGGCAGCACTTCCCACCAGATTCCCAAAATTATATTTACTCCCCAATTCTTTTTTTAGAAGAATGTTTTCGCGACTGAGTATGCGTTTTTCCAAGGCTTTTTTAATGATGAGTTTAATCTCATCGATTTTAAAGGGCTTGGTAATGTAATCATACGCACCCAGCTTCATGGCTTCGACTGCAGATTCAGTAGAGCCAAAAGCCGTAATGACAATGACCACCAACTCGGGATCCATTTCTTTGGCTTTGGATAAAACTTGCATGCCATGGACTTTGGGCATTTGAAGATCTGTAATGACAACATCGTAGCTTGTCTTAGCCAAATGCTTCAAGGCCACTTCTCCATTTTCAGCGGTGGTAATATCATAGCCTTCGCGTTTGAGCATAATTTCTAGAAATTCCCGAAGACTTTCCTCGTCATCTACGACGAGAATTTTAGGTTTTACTTCTTCCATATGTTCCTCCTTTTTGTTTAAGATCCTTCGCTTTGCTCAGGATGACCTGTTGTTAACGGTAACAAAATAGTAAAGGTCGTTCCTTTACCCACCTTAGAAGTTACAAAAATTTGTCCGTGATGGGATTCAATAATTTTATGAACCAAAGACAACCCCAGGCCTGTGCCTTTGGGCTTTGTGGTAAAAAAGGGATCAAATATTTTTTTAATATCTTCTTCTGGGATTCCTTGCCCTGTGTCTTGAATTTCAATCTTTAGCTGATCTTCTTCTTGAGAAGACCGGATGGAGACTTTTCCTCCTTCGGGCATGGCTTGGGCCGCATTTAAAAGAAGATTCCAAAAAACTTGTTTCATTTTTTCTTTATCCCCTTTGATTTGAATGTTTTTGTTTTGAGGTGAAAACTGAAGATTGATATTTTTAGTTGCGGTCTTATTCATGGAAAAAGCTGTGAGTGTTTCTTCAATGGCAGGAGAAATTTTAAACATTTCTTGTGTGCGATCCGTGGGTTTGACATAATCTAAAAATTCGTTCACCAAATGATTGAGCCGATCTGTTTCTTTTAGGATGATATTCATGAGTTTTTTGTCTTCGTCTTGAACGTGAAGTTCTCGGCTGAGCATTTCAATAGAACCACTAACAGAAGCCAAAGGATTTCGAATTTCATGGGCAATCCCTGCTGCAAGTTTTCCAACAGCCGCAAGTTTATCTGTGCGTTGAAGATGCTGCTCCATTTCCATAATTTTGGTGAGGTCTTCAAAAATTAAAATATTCCCACACTTTTGATTTTGAGCGTCTTTTAAAACCGAAAGACTAAATCCCAGAGTCAGTTCTTGGGTAGACTGCTTTTTGAAATTAAAAATTTTTCGAATTGGCATTTCCTTTTTGGTTTGAGAGGAGGCTGTCTGAATCCAGTGACGCTTCAAATCCGGAAAAATATTAAATACATTTTTTTTGTAGATATCTGAGAAATAAAGCCCTGTAATTTTTTCGGCAGCTTGGTTGAAATAAATAATATTATTTTGAAGATCCGAAGTTAAAAGTCCGCTGGTCATGTTATTAATGATTGTTTTATTGAGGCCTTCTAATTCTTTGACCGTAGCTTCTTCTTCTTTCAGTTTTGTTTTAAAATCCTTAAATTGTTGAGAAAGGTATCCACTCAAAATGGCAACCAAAAAGAAAGCAACGTTATTAAAAAAAAGTGTCATTAAATGTTTTTCTCGATTTTCAATAGGGTCTAAGATCAGAAGTGTACTAAAACAAATGCTGGCGAAAGCCGCGGTATACAAAGCGCCCGTTCTCAAAAAAAGAATGGAAGAAAAAGCAATCGTAAAAAGATATAAAAAGGTAAAGATGGCTTCCTGAGTTCCTGAAATATAAATGAGTGAGGTTATAAATAAGATGTCATAGACAATTTGGGATTGGATAAAGGCTGTTATATTTTTGATTTTTGGCATCAAAAGAGCACACGCAATCGTAATGAAATACGTAAACCCAATGAGGGAGTAAATGGGGAATACATCCTGGGGGCTAATGATGTGGCTATCTTTAATTTGATAAATGAGTGTCATAATCAAAAGAAAAGTCGTAACCACGGTTCTTAAGAACATGAACCAAAGGATGTTTTCTTTTGCTTGAAGGGTGGGGAGATCTAACAGCCCCCCCTTTTTCAATGTAAAAAATGCCATAAATACTTGTAATCCCTCATATTTCCATCAAATCTGAGGAATTCCCCTCTGCTTGCAATTATTGATACCTCTGGGTACTTTCTGCTTCTGCCTGATACGTTCCACAACCACTTATCTTAAATGCTAACCGCAGTGCCACTTTTTGTCAAATCTTGCTGTTTTTCGTGACACAGTGCCAAAAATTGTTTTAATTAAAAAAGTCTATTTTTATAAGCAAGGCGAGGTTTTAAAATATTTGCTTTCGTGAAAAGTCTTTTAAGAGATTTGAAGTATTGTGAAATTTACTGATAGCCACCTTATGTACATTTACAGATGCTTTGGAATCCTTTAGCGCTCTTATTATTACATTTGTCCAGATATAAGATTCTTCCTTTTTTGCAACAAATGAGTGATAAAAGTTTATGGTTTGTCCTGGAAATAAAAGGATTTCCTCCCCAAATATTATGCTGTCTTTTTGGATAAATTCAGGCCTATATGCGTTTATAGCTACTTGTATGACATCTTTATTTAGTCTATCAGAACTCATATCTACATTCCAATTTATGACTTCATTTTTCTTCGCTGAGATAATATAGCCACCCAGAAGAAAAGTTCCGCCTTTGTATTGAGTATTTTTTTCATAAAAGAGCGTTGTTGTTTTTAAATCATGGGATGTTATGTCATTAAATTCAACAAGCTTCATAAATTTCTTTTTAGAAGTTTCATCTGTGAGGGTTTTTAAATATCTTTTATCGGCGTTTCTTAGTAGCTTATATGTATGACAGGTTGAAAATGTTTTATCACACATAATAATATCTCCAGATTTTTCTTTTAAAAATAGTGTGCCCTGATAAACATCCGCGAAAAGTATATTTCTATCTTCTGTATATTTTCGAAAAATACTTTGACCTAAAGTCGTTTGATGATGGAGGTCGAGATAGTCACTCATACTGAGTAAGAGGTCAGCCTGCATAAAAGAGTCTTCAATAAGTGCTTTGTCTTTGTAGGGTGTTAATACAATAAGAGGAGCTAAATGCGAGTTTACTTTACTTTGAATGTCTTCATTTTCAATTCCGTGGCTTTCATCAGAAGTAATAAAAATAATTGACTCTTGAAGAATATTTTCTTTTCTCAATTTATCAATAAATTGAGAAAGAGCTAAATCTAAATATTTCAAAGCATCTTGGTGAGTGGGTTCTTTTCTGTTTGGCAGAAATGATTTAGGAACATTATAAGGATGATGAGTTCCACAAGTTTCGATTGTTAAGAACCAAGGCTTTTCACTTTTACGAAGATTTAATATTTTATTCCATCCTTCTTCTAACATAGCCGCATCATCTACTCCCCATCCATTGCGATGATAGGTGGGATTTATATAATGTTCATTACCATAAATTTCTTCATATCCTGCCTCTTTAGCAAATAAATCTAACCGCGTATAACCGAGGTTACTGCTCTCCATATAAACTGTTTTATAACCAACATCAGATAGAATATGAGGAATGCAAGGATGGCGTGAACCAAATGCTCCAATATGATCAGCTTTTGCTTCTTGGCTTTTTAAGTTTGGATAATCTCCGCAGATCAGGGAATATACGCCACGATTTGTTTGTCTCTGATGAGTTAAAAAATGAGTAAAGAAAAGGGATTTTTCTGAAATTTTTTTAAGATTTGGCATATTTTCTTCATTAACATCGGAAACGTTTAAACCTTCTAAGATGAAAAGGATAACGTTGGATTTTTTTTCTGGATATTGAACTCGTTGTTTTCCTTTTAAATTAGATGTGAAATATTCACTTAAGAGATTCTCTTCTAGTTCTTTTTTCTTATATTGAGAACTGAAGCTTGTAATTTTTTGAGCGAAATCTCGTAGGTTATCTTCAATGATATTTGCTTGAATCCAATTTGGGTACCGAATGTCGATGGGCAGTACTATTACAATTAAAATAATGAAGGACGTAATGGTATTGATGAGCCATTTTTTAGAATTAATATTTGGAAGAAAATTTTTCAACATGGCACATATACTGAAAGTAATAAAGGTAAGAAGTCCAAATTTTAGAAAGAGAGATTGGACGAGAACAGATCCAAAAATAAACTCCTTTTTAAGCCCTAGTTTTAAAAAATATAAGCTGATATTAGAAAAATTGTAGAGAACATATTCAAGATTTCCACTATAAATAAAGCTCCAAAATAATGCAGAAAGTATTAATGCGATAGTGTGTGATATGTATTTGCTGGCTACCCTGGAAAAGATAAAAGCTATGGCAATGTCCGATAAAATTCCTCTTAAGCTTACAAGAAGTAAGTGTGTGAGTATGTGTTGATCGTAATAGATATGAATAAAGGCAGAAATACGAGCAAACAAAGCTGGAACAAAAGAAACAATAAAAAAGAGAAAAAAACGTCTTTGGCCAAGAGAAGACATTCAAAAGAAACTTTAGATGAATACGCCTTATAATTCAAGGTAAGAATTAAGATGTCCTGAGGATTAGGGGAATATTCTCCATTTGATTATAAGAGGGGCTTATTGATAAATAAGAATGACGTGATGAAAATTGCATATATTTTTGATGCCATTTATCCCTATGAAAAAGGGGGTGTGGAAAAATACGTTTATTTAAAAGCCAAAAAAGAAACTGCTCGAAATCATGAAATTCATATCTATGGTTTTCAATATTGGGAAGGGGGTGCACTTAAACGAGAAAACAATATTGTCTACCATGGACTTATTCCTGCTTACAATCTTTATTCTCATAAAGGAAAACGAAGAATTGGAAAATTATTTTCTTATGCGTATCACTTAACCAAAGAACTTTTGAAAACAAAATATGATCTTATTGAGTGCCATGCTGTTCCGTATCTCCCCATTTTTATTTGTTTTGCTGTAAGTCTTTTAAAAAAAAATAAATTTACCATTGTTTGGCATGAAATATTAGGAAAGTATTGGTTTCATTTTCATCCCTTGCTGGGATATATGGGTTACGTTATTGAGCGATTGGCGCTTGCTTTACCAGTTAAGCATGCTGCCATTTCAGATTTTGTATTTCAAAAATTGCCTTCAAAAAATAAGTATCTTTTTGAAAGTTTAATAGATAGAGACAGTATGGATGCTGCCCTAAAAATAAATGATAATTATGATATTATATTTGCAGGTCGCTTCGTTGAATATAAACAAGTAGATATGTTGATGGATGCCCTAGACCTTCTTGCTCAGAAAAAAATATATCCAAAAACGCTTTTAATTGGAGAGGGGCCCTTAAGAGATAAAATGGAGAATTTGAAAAATAAAAAAGGACTTAGAAATATTCAATTTTTGGATTTTGTCCCTAATATTTATTCATATTTAAAAGCAACCAAGCTCTTTGTTCTTCCCTCAAAACGTGAAGGACTCAGTTTTATAACGTTAGAAGCTCAAGCCTGTGGTGTAAAAGTGCTAACCGTGGATGCTCCGTTAAATGCTGCTAAGACATTGACACCATATGTATGTGAAAATAGTAGTATGAGCTTAGCTCAAGGACTTCAGCGTTTATTATCATCCAATGCGTCTTTTTGAACAAGTTCTACAAGTTGTTTTTCAATTGTTTTGAGTTTTAGATATAAATACAACACAAGATATAAAAGAATGAGAAGTCCTAGAGATAAAAGAGCATCTAAGCCTCTCCCAATGCCAATTAATTTTGCGATAGTGATAGAGAGATATTCGAAAGAGGTGATAAGAATAATTCCTATAAAAAGGATATTAAATCCGAAAAAGAGCATACGTGAAATTTTTCTTTCACGATAGTTGCAATAAACATTGTACATAAGAGTAGCAATAAATATGAGGGTGATGATTTTAAAGATCACGTTCTTATCACCTTAGAAGCCAAAAATTGAAACAAGATATCTGTTACCCGAATCATATCCTTGTATATTCCAATGGGAGAGGAAGCATAAGTTATTTTTACAGGGTATTCGCTGTATCTTAGATGATAGATGGCAATATATTCTAATAACTCAGAGGCATGAGACATTCTAAATTCTGAAACCCTAAGTTTTTTAAGACTTTGGGCATTAAACACTCTAAGTCCATTGTGTGTATCTGTTAACTTCAAACCTGTGGTTAAATTGGTGAAGAGTACGCCCATTTTTAAAAGGAACTTTCTGGTGAAGGGGATGGAGTTGCTTGAAGGAGACAAAAAACGGGAACCTAAAATGACGTCTTTGTCTGTCCCCGTTGCGACTGGCCTTTGGATCATTTGGACCATAGCGATCAGATCTGAAACTTGGTGTTGCCCATCGGCATCAAAGGTAGCGATATACTTAAAGCCTTGAGAAAGGGCATAAAATATTCCTGTTTGCAGAGCTGCTCCTTGTCCCACATTAATTTTGTGCTTGAGAACAATAGCTCCTGTTTTTGTGGCAAGTTCAGCCGATGAATCTGTAGATCCATCATCTATGACAATAACGGTAGAAAAGTTTTTTCTGAGTTCTTGGACAATGTTTCCAACGGTCTTCTCTTCATTATAGCAAGGTACGATAACAGCTGTATTCATCTTATGGATTTAACTTTAAGATATTTTTTTGCCAAAGCAATATCTTTTTCAATTTGGTGTTTTAAGGCCTGTACACTGGAAAACTTTTGTGTGGGACGAAGCCAGTCTAAGAAATGAAGGAGTAAGGGTTTTCCATAGATAGTCTGCTTGAAATTCAAAATGTGGGTTTCAATCGTAAAGGGTGTGTGTTTAGAAAATGTGGGCGCATGGCCAACATTGGTGACACTCGGATACAAAGTATCCTTATAGTGGATGAGCGTA
>JAHFEZ010000011.1 GCA_023248265.1 Deltaproteobacteria bacterium | reverse complement strand
AAGTCACATTCCTGGGTCTATTAGCCTTCCAGCAGATCAAATTCCTCAAAAAGCTCGGGAGCTTTTTGGAAAGCACGACTGGATTGTGGTGTATTGCGCCAATCAAAAGTGTGAGGCTAGCCACAAAGCTGCTGAGCTTTTAGAAAAAGCTGGGTTTACAAACGT
Organism: Deltaproteobacteria bacterium; assembly: GCA_023248265.1. Lineage (GTDB taxonomy): Bacteria > Bdellovibrionota > JACOXK01 > 2-02-FULL-40-11 > 2-02-FULL-40-11 > JACPST01. The sequence goes on along the minus strand of JAHFEZ010000011.1, from coordinate 27,810 downwards.
CTATCGTTTTGTGGGTGGACTGGAAGAATGGAAACAAAACAATCAATACACTTGCACTGAAGCACCTACAGCTCAACCCAAAAGAAGCGCAGCGTAATTCCGTAATTCGTGATTCAAAGATAAGCTGTTCAAAAAGGTTCAGATGCTAGGCGCCCGAGGAGCGGCGACCGAGGCGTACTTGAGTGGTACGTTGAGGGAGACGCGACGAGGGCAACAACGCAGATGAACCTTTTTCAACAGTCTTATACTCGTTTATTGGTAGGCTTTCTGGGCGGATCCCCCGACGGACGACACGGAACTTTAGGATTATTTTTAAATGTAGGCGTGAGCTCCACATTAATCTTTGCATATTCTGGATCTTTATCGGCCGCATCTACAATGGCATCAATGGGGCACGCTGGAATACAGGCACCACAATCAATACAAGTTTCAGGATCAATGATCATAAAGACTTCACCCTTATAATCTCCAGGATGAATACAATCGACAGGACAAACTTCAACACAATCTCCGTAGCGTTCTCCCAAACATTTTTCTGTAATTACAAATGTCATAGTAGTATTTTCTTACCTCCCTTAAATATACTTTTCAAGGAAAATTTCTCTCAATCAGTCCCAATTAGAAGCGCAATCTGGCCTTTCAGAGGCTGAATACTGCAAAAGATTAGACATTCCCCGCTCTACTTAGATGGGTCTGCGTTTAATTTTTTTGAAAATTCTTTAAGATTTTGCCAAGCTCGATCAAAATCAAATTTCTCATAATCGTCTTGTCGAAGGACTGGTTTTAACTCTAAATCCAGTTGCTCGCGAAGAAGGTGTTCTCTTTTCTCCGAAAGATCAATAACAGAATTACCCGGAATGCTAAGTTTCTTAACGACCAGTTTTTGAAATTGAATATCTTCGAGATTAATTTTTTTTTGACTCAATCCGAACTGAAGATCAAATAGATCTCGAATTGCCGGTTGGCGCCTTGACAAGGCGGCTCTAAATTTTTCGGCATAGGATTCCTCGACAGAAAGACAAATGACGTTAAAAGGTGCAATCAACGATTTCCTGGAGAATGGATCTTGCACCAAGGTTAATGCTGTTGCGTGAAAGGGAGCACACAAAAGTTCTTCTCTGAGACCGATTTCAAATTTGATGGTATTGGCTATATCGGCAACACAGGAAGTATATTCGAATTTGGCATTATACTGCGTAGAGTTGTTCGATCCAGTGAGAGGTGTTCGTGTGGAAAGTCCGCTAATCTGACTAGAAAGCGCATCCACAATAATTTTGAAGGGCTTTGCACTTCGACTCCGAAGTGATCTGGGTGAGTCTGATGGAAGAGAGATCGAAAAATCCAGATCTTCACTAAGTCTGTAAAAGCCTGCGTGTATTTTATTAAGGGCGGTTCCACCTTTGAAAATTAAAGACTCATTTTCACCCTCGTAAAGGTATCGCAAAATAAGTGAACAATAGTAATCTTTTTCAATGAGTGAGGGAAAAAAGCCCGTAGCCCCAGCAGTAAAATCAATTGCCTCTCTAAAGGTACTTCTATTTTCGTGGGGGTGGGGTATTTTTTCATTCGGCTTAATTGGATCTTTTAATTTTGTCATTTTTGATTTCCTCACTTGATACTCTATAATTTACAACCAATCCCCATTTCCTATTCGTAGTTCCTCTAGGTTTTTTCTCTGGAACAAATGGAATAAATGAGGTTGTTCCCAAAACTGATTTCTTGAGCTTTGCAACAAGCTTCGGATTTATTTTAAGATGCTCAAATAGATATCCGAGTCTGCGTCGTGTGCTAACGTTTCCATACTCTATAGACATCTGAGTTAGTTTAGCTAAAAGTTCATTGTCACTTTTTTTCGCCGCAATCCAAAGATATGCACGCGGCAAGGTATTGAATCTCGAATAATCATAGATGGCATCGAGCAGCGCACGAGGCTCTGAACTCATGACCCCTTGAGCATCTGCTTCGGAATCCTCACGGAGATTAAATACTCTTGTACCCCCGATTCGTGTCGGAACAACCTTGACGAATTGAAATGAAAGCCCTGCAATTTTTCGTCTTCCCGAAAGAACCGTATTGTAAACACAAATTTCATTGGGAATCTGTGTTTCAAATCCGTATGCATTAAAAGCAGAAAGTCCGGTGATCTGGTATTGTGCTTGAAGTTCTTGCATGAGAGACTTAAGAATCAAGTACGGAGATGGAGTCCAGCGTCCACCAGGAGGAAGCCTTTCTGGAACCAGGTAGTAGCCTCGCATGAGCTGAACAATAAGGCCAGACTTTCCCATATTTGTGAGCAGATCAGCCTCTTGCTTCGGTGTAAAGGCCAAAAATTTGACAAGATCGCCCGTTCGGATTCTTTTTATCCTTCGTGATTGAGCCCATGAGAAAAACTTAGTTTCTAGTGGCCCTAAACGACGGTTTTGTGTTTGCATTGTATTTTATTATATTCGACTAAAAGTCGAATTAGAATAAATAATATACAATAAATACTTAGCTGTCAAATAATTCTTTTTTTGACTGCCATTTAGCCGCTTCTTTAATACCAGAGGATTGTGACTACTGCTTATTGGTGCGCGGGAGAGGAATGGGTCACGGCTCCTCGTGCTTCTCGCACTCGGGCCTCGACCCCGCCTCAGCGATCACCAGCATAGCTGGTGCCGATCGCTTCCGGCATTCAATTCCTCTTTTTGACTGCAAATAGCCCACAGGACTATTTGCTCAATTGAATGCGCGGGAGAGGAATTGAACCTCCAAGCCTTTCGGCACCAGCCCCTCAAACTGGCGTGTTTACCGGGTTTCACCACCCGCGCATACTATTTAAAAAAAATCAACCCACTATACTTAAAGGCTATTTAATTTTCAACCGTTTCTGAATTTATTTTTTAGGTTGTGGTACCGAGGGTGAAGGTTCTGGAGTTTTTGTTTCTGGAGCTTTAGGCGTAGGAAGTGAAATCCCTTCCACCACACTCTGCTTAGCACTCCGAGAAGATAAAATCGTAAGACCAATGGAAGTAATCATAAAAATAACAGCAACAGCAGTGGTCAGCTTGGTTAAAAAAGGAGCTGCACCCCCACTTCCAAACACCGTTTGGCTGCCTCCCGCTCCAAACGTAGATCCCATGTCTGCGCCTTTGCCTGCCTGAAGAAGCACAACCAAAATGAGCAAAACACATACAAAAACATGTAAAATAATGATTAATGAAACCATTGCGTTAAAACCTATGTCATTTGTTTTAAAATTTCAATAAAAGATTTAGCTTGAAGACTGGCTCCCCCAACCAGAGCTCCATCCACATTGGGCTGAGATGAAATGGCCTTAAAATTCTCTGCCTTTACACTCCCACCATAAAGAATGGGAAGAGCCGCTGCCACATCCATATCGTACGTATCCCAAATCTTTCGTCGAATAAATCGATGCGCTTCTTCGGCTTGAGCAGGCTCTGCCACTTTTCCTGTCCCAATTGCCCACACGGGTTCATAGGCAATCACCCATTGGCTCAGCTGAGCTTTACTCACACCCGAAAGTCCTGACAAAAGTTGCTTTTCTAAAACGGAGGATGTTTGATTACTTTCGCGCTCTTCTAGATTTTCCCCCACACACAAAATAATCTTTAGGTCATGCTGTAGGGCAGCTTTTATTTTGCTATGGATCTCTTGATCTGTTTCGTGAAAAATATGCCGTCGCTCAGAATGCCCTAAAATCACATACTCACAGAACAAAGCTTTCAGCATTGAAGCTGAGATTTCTCCTGTAAAGGCACCCTTTTCTTCCCAATGCATATTTTGAGCCGAAAGTTTCACCCCACAGGATTTGGAAAGCTTGGATGCTGCCTCTAAAGAAGTAAACGGAGGCGCCACCACCATCTCCACACTGGTTTTTTGAGGCAACAAAGACTTTAATTCTTCAAAAAATAAAAGAGTCTCTGCTCCTGTTTTATACATCTTCCAGTTAGCGACTAAAATCTTTCTTCTATTCATAATTCTAAAGCCGCGATCCCAGGTAAAGTTTTTCCTTCTAAAAGTTCAAGGGAAGCACCGCCTCCTGTAGAAACATGAAAAAATTTAAATTGTAACTTAAATTGATTCACTGCCGATACAGAGTCCCCGCCCCCCACAATCGTACACCCTTGATTTTTAGAAATCGCTTGAGCAATCTTTAATGTTCCCATTGAAAAAGGCTCAACTTCAAAAGCTCCCACAGGCCCATTCCAAAGAATAGTTTCGCTCTTTCGAATTTGAGTTTCAAAAAGCTCAATGGTTTTGGGACCAATATCTAACCCCCTCCATCCTTGGGGAATCTGGCTATCTGATGTTGTCTTGGAAGAAGCACCGCTGCTAAGCTCTTGCGCAATCACATGGTCCACAGGCAATAAAAATTGAACCTGATGTATTTGAGCTTCCTTCAATAAATTCTTTGCCAATCCAAGCTTATCCACCTCAACCCAAGAGCTTCCCACTTCTTTACCTTGCGCTTTTAAAAATGTATACGCCATAGCTCCCCCAATCAGCATCGTATCTACTTTGGGCAAAAGATTTTTAATTAAATCAATTTTGTCTGAAACTTTAGATCCCCCTAAAACGACTGTAAAAGGTCTCTTAGGAGCGTGAAGAAGGCCGGAGAGCGTCTCTAATTCTTTCTTTAATAAAAAACCACCACCCTTTTCTTTCACAAGCTTGGGAAGGATCGCCACGGATGCATGAGCTCGATGCACAGCCCCAAAGGCATCATCAATATACACATCGCAATATTTAGAAAGCTGAGTAGCAAAATGTTCACTTCCGGCTTCTTCTCCAGGATGAAAACGCAAGTTCTCCAACAAAAGCACATCCCCTTCTTTCATATCTTGGATAATTTTTCGATTAGCATACGCTGTACAATCTTGGGAAAATAAAACTTCTTTTTGAATATAAAATAAAAGCCTTTGCGCTACAGGTTCTAAACTCAACGCCTCTTCTTTTTTTCCTTTGGGCCGTCCCAAATGAGAAGCCAAAATAACTTTGGCCTTCTGATCGATTGCATATTGAAGGGTAGGAAGGACTGCCTTGATACGACTATCATTGATAATCTGCCCATCTTTCATGGGCACATTAAAATCCACACGAATCAAAACTCTTTTTTGGGCCAGGGGGATTTGATCAATCCATCGAATGGGCATGTATATACTCCGCAAGATCTAACATTCGAGCGCTAAATCCAATTTCATTATCATACCAGCCCACCACTTTTACCAGTGTTCCATCGACCACTTGAGTTGAAAGCGCATCTAAAATAGCCGACCTCTCATCACCCACAAAGTCTGAAGAGACCAAAGGCTCTGCACAATAGCCTAAATATTTTTTTAACGTTCCTTGAGATTCTTTTTCAAAAAACTGATTTACTTCAGCCACAGAAGTTGTTTTTTTAACTTCCGCCACCAAGTCCACCAAAGAGACGTTAGGGGTTGGAACACGAATAGACACTCCCTCAAATTTCCCCTTAAGCTCAGGAAAAATTTTAAGAAGTGCATCCGTAGCTCCCGAAGAGGTAGGAATCATAGAAAGCCCGGCCGCACGCGCACGCCTCAAATCTTTATGCGCCAAATCCAACACGCGTTGATCATTCGTATAAGAATGAATCGTTGTCATGAAAGCTCTTTTCACCTGTAAATGATCTCGTAACACTTTCGTCATCACACCTAAGCAATTGGTCGTACACGAGGCATTTGAAACGATCTGATGACGTGCGGCATCATATTGATTTTCATTGATCCCCATCACAACCGTTAAATCGTCATTTTTACACGGCGCTGAGACAAGTACCTTTTTGGCCCCTCCCTCTAAATGAAGAGCTGCTTTATCTCTGGAAGTAAATCGACCTGTGCATTCAAAAACAATATCCACTTTTTCTTTTTTCCATGGAATTTTTTCTGGAGAAGGTTCTGCAAAAACAGAAATTTTTCTCTCACCTAAGATCAACTCATTTTTGGAGACTTTCACCGAGCCTTCATAAGTCCCGTGGACAGAATCATATTTTAAAAGATGCGCCAGGGTCTCGATGGGGCTTAAATCATTGATGGCCACACATTCAATATTTTTACGAGAGGCCAGACTTAGGCGAAGCACTTGCCTGCCTATTCTTCCAAATCCATTAATTCCAACTTTCATTTGGGTGTATAGGGCCTATTGAAAAAATCGTAGTTTTCTTTGGCGTAGGATTTCCACTTTTCAGGAAGTTCTTCCTCTGGAAAAATGGCTTCGACAGGGCATGCAGGCACACAGGCTCCACAATCAATACATTCTTGAGGATCAATATAAAGTATTTTAGAACTTCCATCTGCAGATTCATGAATACAGTCGACGGGACATACTTCCACGCAGGCTTTATCTTTTACATTCACACAGGGTTCTGCAATAATATAAGTCATATCTTTAAAAGTCGTAACTTAAGTTTGTCCCCCTTGTCAATTTCAATCATTATATTATGATGCCATCTCAATGACACACCGTCCCTACACTTCCTTTAATGACTATCTGAAAGAAAAGTTTGGTCAAAAAGTTTACAAAGTTTCCTTGGATGCAGGGTTTGATTGCCCCAATCGAGATGGCACCTTGGCCGTGGGAGGATGCACCTATTGTGATGAAGGATCTAGAGCGCCTGGCGTCAAACCAGAGCTTTCCATTCGAGAACAATTACGTGACGGGATGGAACGAATGCGCAAGCGCTATAAAGCTCAAAAATTTATTGCCTATTTTCAAGCTTTTACGAACACATATGATCGTGTCGACATCTTGCGGAAACGCTATTTTGAAGCCTTAGACCACCCAGACATCGTAGGCCTTTCTGTCAGTACACGCCCTGATACCTTGTCTGCAGGTGCGCTTGATCTTTTAGATGAAATTGGAAAAACATACTTGACCTGGTTAGAAATTGGGCTTCAAACGATTCACGACAAAACCAATGAAAAATTAAATCGCTGGCATACGTATAAACAATTCGAACAGGCTCTTTTTAAAGCCAAACAAAAATCACATCTCAATATTTGTGTGCATCTTATTTTAGGACTTCCGGGAGAATCTCTAGAAGAGATGCATCAAACGATCGACACCATCAGCGGACTACCTATAGATGGACTTAAGCTTCATTTGCTGCATGTCATTAAAAATACAAAGCTCTACGAAGAACACCTCAAAGGCGAAATCAAAGTTTTTGAAGAAGATGAATACATCCATCTGATTTGTGATGTCTTAGAGAAAATTCCTTCTCGTATGATTATGCACCGCCTCACCGGAGATGCCGCTCCCGATAAACTCGTGGCTCCCCGCTGGGCATTAGAAAAAGGACGCATTTTACATAAAATCGAACAAGAATTTTTAAGGCGGGGAACGCATCAAGGGATGAAAGCTATTTAGACGCTCTCTTGGCTTCTCTTAAAACACTTTCTTGAAGATGGCGAGCGATGAATGACACATTCTTAAGAGACCAAGGCGTTTCCTCTTGTGCTCCCCAACGACAGAGGTGATCTACCAAAAGATCCATATCAATAGCATGTTCGGGCTCTCGCACGTGTCTTTCTAAAACGTCCGTCACAGTTTTCCTTAAAACTTCAGGCGAAATTTCGCCTCTGAACTGAGATAAGCGATCGGAAATTTCATGGGCCGTACTATCCAGGAAAATATAATTTTCGGCCAAAGATCCAGAACGTCTTAAATACATTTGTGCTTCTAAGCGGGTCAACGCTTCTTCTAGAGGAGAGGCTGTTTCTTGCAAAAACCCTGAAAGTGGAACCTCCAGACGAATCTCAAGTAATTTATTCCTGAAATCTTGAGTGGTAGAAATTTTAGCTCCCAAGTTTTTTTCATAAAATATTTTAAAAAGATACGTTACAAGTCCTGGCCCTCCTCGATCCCAAGGCTCTCTGCCCTCTGCGCTACCAAAAAGGGTTAAACAATAGGGCAATATCATGACGAACGTTCCCTCTTGGATCAAAATACGAGGTTGAGAAAATTGATTGTTGGGATCGGAAACAAAATCCGCCAATAACGTAAATAAAGTCAGACGAGCCATAAATTCTTCTCGTGGCATAAAAAGATCAAGATGCGAAATAACCTCAGCAGGCAATATCTCTCCTTGATGATTCACACGGGTATAAATCGTTCCACCTTTGGCAAGCTCCACCAAAGCTTCTACATTTTCTAATGTCTTAGCACTCAACAAAGCATTTTTCTTTTGAAATACCCGCAAACTAAAATTAAGCAGATTTGAAATATGGGCTGCACTTTCTTGGAGCCGCACAGCATCTGCTTGATCTTGAAATTTAATTCTTGAAACGATTGAAAAAATTTCGTCCGCGACTTCATGCATTTTTAAAAGCCTCTGCATAAATTGTGCTGAAGTTTCTTCAGTACGCACCTTGACCAAAGCACTGAGCCCCCGCGTTTGTACTTTCAAAAGTTCTATAACAGCTTGATATTGGGGCAAAGGATCCCATGCGTCTATCAAACCCAACGTATTCAAGTTACTATTGATAGAATGACGAAATCCGGTGTTAATATGCTCCAGATCCACAGGGGTTAACTCTATGAACTCTGTGTCCTTCAACGGCCCTAAAATATCTTCAAAAAGAACAGGCATAAGAACAGGCAAAAGCACAGGGGGTGGATTTTGAGGAGGAGCTGCTTCTTGAGCAAAGGGGGCAAAGGTATGGATGGGAAGACTTAAGAGCAAGAGTAGAAAAATACTACGAATTCTGAACATAAAAACCGACAAATAATACACTAATAAATTACTTTAGTCAAATATAGTAAATTATTGTTATTACTAAAATATTTAATAATTTTTTAAACGAACTTGAATTGTAGATACATCGTAATCTGTACTCGCCCCTCTTCGGCGAAAGGTCACTGTCACCAGGCGACTTTTCATAATATCATTGGCCAACACCGAAGCATCTTGAAGAGCTCCTGGCCCCGTAAAAACTTTGTGGTACCAGCGATTATTACTGGAGGTCAAAAATTCAGTCGTATAAGGAATCACGCTTCCATCTCCTTTGTACATGACCACAGTGATATCGGACGTATTAATATTGAGCGTCCCGGTCTCATTATCTCCCCACGCAAGCATTGAAAACAAAACTACCATGACACTTACTGCAAAAAATATTTTTTTCATCATCCCCTCCTTTTCTTTATAAAAAAACCACCCACTTACTATACTTACAAGCTACAAAGATATAAACAAGAATTAAACGAGAAAAAATGTCATCTAATAATCCGATTGAAATTCCACTAATTACTCGCGCTTTAAGATACCAGGGGTGGTTAAACGCTCGGCAGATAAATACTTTTGAATTTCTTCTTTGGTGAGGATCCCTTTTTGCTCAATCATCTTGAGAATGGATGTCCCAGTTTTAATCGACTCCTTGACCACTTCTGTAGCCTTTGCATAACCAATGATGGGATTTAAAGCAGTAGCAAGTCCCAATGTTTCTTCAAAATATTTTTGGCATTGCTCTTTATTGGCTGAAATCCCCAAAATACATTTTGAAGACAGCATCGCCATCATGTTCGTCAAAATTTGAGATGAAAAAAGAATATTATAAATGATCACAGGCATCATGACATTGAGTTGCAGCTGTCCCGCCTGGGAGGCCATTGAAACTGTCAAATCATTTCCAATCACTTGGTAACACACCATGTTGGCACATTCTAAAATGCTGGGATTCACTTTGCCAGGCATAATCGAAGAGCCGGGTTGCACCGCAGGCAATTGAATTTCATTGAGCCCAACACGAGGGCCCGAACCCAAAAGCCTTAAGTCATTCATCATCTTTGTGAGATCCAAAGCTAAATTTTTTAGAGCTGAAGAGTAATCAGAAAAGTCTGCCGTACTTTGAGCAATTTCTATAAAGTTATCTGTATTTTTTAAAGGAAGTTTTGTGAGAGCGCTCAATGTTTCTGCCATTTTTTGGGCATATTGAGGATGAGAATTCATCCCAGTTCCTACCGCCGTTGCCCCCACATTTAAATGCATCAGGGCCTCTTTGGCTTGTTTAATCCGACGAAGCGCTTTTTCAAGCATCACCGCATATGCTTCAAACTCTTGCCCCAACCGAATGGGCACCGCATCTTGCAAATGCGTTCTGGCAGAGGTAGCGATCGAATCAAATTCTTTTCCTTTTTTTCGAAAAGCATCAATAAGGCCAATCAGGGCCTCTTTTAAAGGGTGATACTCAAAAAGCGTTGCAAGGCGCATGGCCGTAGGAAACGTATCATTGGTGGATTGGGCCATATTCACATGATCATTGGGATTTATTTTTGCAGTGTCCCCTTTTTTAGCTCCCAAGATCTCACACGCACGATTGGCTAAGACTTCATTCACATTCATGTTAACAGAGGTTCCTGCGCCTGCTTGAAACACATCAATGATAAATTGATCGTGAAATTTTCCAGACAACACTTCATCAGATGCTTGAAGAATGGCTTTCCCAATTTTAGAATCTAAAACACTCAAAGCCATATTCACCTGCGCGGCTGCTTTTTTAATAAAGACATAGGCCCGAATCAAAACTTCAGGCTCTTTTAAACCACTGATTTTAAAATTTTCAAATCCTCGAAGGGTCTGAATGCCATAATACGCTTCTTTAGGAACTTGTTTTTCACCCAAACTATCTTTTTCAATACGCATAATTTTTTACACTCCTCCCTATGCAAATAAAATTAAAAGAGCAATCGCCACATTAATTCCATGACTGATAAAACAGAGTCGGCATGGAATCTTTAAAATGTACACCAACTCATAGGCCAAATAAAGACTTAAGATCACAACCGACCAACACATCATGACTATTAAAATAAAAAAAACCCACGCTACCGAGGCAGGTAAAATCAAATAAATCAACAATACCCCATAATAAAAAAGACCTAAAATAAAATTACCCATACCAAATAAATGTGAACTTTCCGTTTCAAGAACTTTTTGACATTGGCGAGTATCAAGCCTACAAAAATTAGCCACAGAATCAACTAAGGGAATAGAAATATCGAGATAGACCAGCGTAAAATAAAGGGAGATCAAAAATCCAATAGAAATAAGTCCCATGAGTACAAATGTAAGCACAGAAAAAAGTATAGTCTTCTCAAAAATACAAAGCAAGGAATGCCAGCAAAATGTCAAAAAAAAATTGAGCCTTCATTCGCCTTGATTTTTATCGTAACTTCACATACCTTTAAAATCACTTATCGATTTGCATGCACATATGACCCAAGATCAAACAACTGAACTTTATAAAAAATTAGGCCTCATTGCACGAGATCTTCGGATTTTAGCCTTAAAAATGATTACAGAGGCCAAATCTGGCCATCCCGGCGGCTCTTTGTCGGCTGCAGATATTATGACAGCACTTTTCTTTCACACTATGTCACACGATCCTAAAAATCCGCTTTGGGAAAATAGAGACCGATTCGTTTTATCCAAAGGCCATGGATGCCCTATTTTATATGCTGCAATGGCAAAAGCGGGTTATTTTCCAGAAGAAGAAATTTATACATTACGAAAAATAAATAGCCGCCTGCAAGGACACCCTGATCACGTACGATTTCCGTTCGTCGAAACATCCTCCGGTTCTCTGGGACAAGGGTTATCGATTGCCCAAGGAATGGCGCTTGGGGCTAGACTCAATCATAAAAAATATAAGATTTATTGCTTATTGGGAGATGGCGAAATTCAAGAAGGACAAATTTGGGAAACAGCCATGTCTGCGCCTAAATTTCAATTGGATAATCTTATTGCCATCATTGATGCCAACAAAGGCCAAATCGATGGCCACACACGAAATATTATGGATTTGGCTCCCCTTAAGAAAAAATGGGAAGCATTCAATTGGGATGTTCAAGAAATTAATGGACATGAGCTTCACGAAATTTTAGCCGCTCTAGATAAAGCTCAACTCGAACACAAAAGACCTCATATGATCATTGCCAATACCATTAAAGGCAAAGGGGTTTCATTTATGGAGGATAACATTGAATGGCACGGAATTGCCCCAACCCCAGAACAAAGGGATAAGGCCATTAGAGAACTTAATGACGAAGTATTTAAAGATTAATCCAGCCGCACAAAAAGCTTCTCGCGCAGCGTTTGGAGAAGCCTTAGTGCACGTGGGAGAAAAACATCCAGAGGTGGTTGTCTTGGATGCAGATCTTTCAGTGTCGACAAAAAGTGTAGGATTTGCCAAGAAATTTCCAGATCGCTTTTTCCAAATGGGCATTGCCGAAGCCAACATGATTGGCACAGCAGCAGGACTGGCACTCAGTGGAAAAACTCCTTTTTTATGTAGTTTCGGTTGCTTTGTGACGGGCCGTTTTGAAACCATTCGCATTTCGATTGCTTATAACCAAGTCAACGCCAGAATCATTGGCACCCATGCAGGACTTGGCATTGGAGAAGATGGCTACTCCCAAATGGCGCTCGAAGACATCGCACTCATGAGATCTCTGCCCGGGATGGGCGTATTGCAACCTGGCGATCCTATCGAAACAAAAAAAATGACCCAATATTTGGCCAGCCATCACAAAGGTCCAGTCTACGTACGCTTGACGCGGCAAAACTTAGTCACTCTTTTTAGTGAAGACTATGAATTTGAATATGGCAAAGGTGTTATTTTAAAAGAAGGAAAAGATATTGCATTTTTTGCCACGGGAGGTGCTCTCTACAATAGCTATGCCGCCTCAGAAAAATTAGAAAAAGAAGGCATTACCAGCACCGTCATTAATATTCATACTTTAAAACCCATCGATGAAGACTTGATTGTTCAGGTCGCCAAATCCCACAAACGACTGCTCACAGTAGAAGACCACAACATTATTGGAGGACTGGGAAGCGCTGTAAGTGAAGTGCTTTCTGAAAATGGGATTGGAACACCTCTGTTAAGAATAGGCGTCGAAGATATTTATGGAGAATCTGGGACGGCTGAAGACCTCTATGAAAAATATGGCCTTTCTACTCCGAAGATTTATGAAAGAACCCTCCAATTTTTTCAATCATGACACCTGCCATTGAAATTTTGGGTCTCATTAAAAATTTTAACAAGACCCCTATCTTAAAAGGCATTGACCTCATCATCCCACAAGGCACTTTTTTTGGTTTGTTAGGCCCCAATGGGGCTGGAAAAAGCACAACCATCCATATTATTGCGGGACTGACCTTAAAATCCCAAGGCACTGTAAAAGTTTTTGGATATGATGTTGACACAGACTATAAGCACACTCGCCCTTTGATTGGTCTGGCTCAACAAGAATTTAATTTAGATCGTTATTTAACTCTCTTTGATCTTTTGGTGTACCAAGGGGGTCTCTTTGGTCTTCGATTTTCAGAATCTAAAAAACGTGTAGAAGAACTATTGGTGCGATTTGGTCTTTGGGAACATCGTCTTAAAAAACATCAGCGCCTTTCTGGAGGACTCAAACGAAGAGCCATGATTGTTAAAGCCTTAATCCACCAACCCAAAATTTTGATTTTAGATGAACCCACGGCAGGGGTCGACGTAGAACTCAGACTCGCACTTTGGGAATACTTAAAAACTTTAAACAAAGAAGGAAAAACCATTGTTTTAACCACTCACTATCTGGAAGAAGCCAAAGCCCTGTGTAATGAGATTGCCATTCTTCACGAAGGAAAAATTTTAATTCATGATACCAAAGAAAAAGTTTTAGAAAACTCGCGTGGTGATCTTCATAATTATTTTATTTCCACCCCAGAGGTCGAGGCTCATGCTTAAATTTGAATCGATATCGCCTTCATGGATTTCCTTTGGAATGCTTTTGCGGCGTGAAATTGCACGGTTTATGATTATTAACCGCCAAACGATTTTTCCTCAAATTATTACAACCACCCTCTACATTCTCATCTTTGGTTTTTCTCTGGGGTCTCAAATAAAAAAAATACAAGGTTTTTCATATATTGAATTTATTTTACCAGGCTTGGTTCTCATGTCTGTCATCACAAGTTCCTATAACAATGCTTCGACGTTTCTATTTTCAGCTCGATATGACTACAGCATCCAAGATGTTTTACTCACACCTCTTTCTTATCTTCAGATGGTCGTGGCCTTCACTTTGGGATCCATGATTCGAGGACTGATTGTAGGGGTTTTAGTTCTGTCTACTGGGGTTCTCCTTCTAAAATTAAAAATTTTTTCCATTGGAATTATTCTTCTTTTCCTTTTTCTTACTTCTCAAATTTTTGTTTCTTTTGGGCTTTTGGTGGGTCTGTGGGCAGATCAGTGGGATGATCTGTGGACATTTATTAGCTATATTGTCACGCCTTTGATCTTTTTAGGAGGAACATTTTATTCCATCCACATGCTTCCCTATCCTTGGAAATGGGTCAGTCTTTTTAATCCCATCTTTTATATGGTCAATGGCTTTCGCTATGGGATCATTGGTTTTCACGAATTTCCGATCGGGTTATCGCTTTTAATTCTTCTGACTCTCGGCAGCGCTCTTTTTTGCTTCACCATTTATCTTTTCAAAATTGGCTATAAACTTAAAACGTAAGTATGAGAATTAGGAATCAAATCTGCCCGGAAGATAGAGCGCCACAAGCGTACCCCCATTTTCAACACTAGAAATAAATATTTTACCTCGATACTGTTCCACCAAATCTTTGCAGGTTGAAAGTCCCAGGCCGGTCCCAGAGGACTTGGTGGTAAAAAAAGGATCAAAAATGCGTGGGAGATATTCTTTGGGAATGCCTACACCATTGTCTTGCACTTCAATTTTAATCATCTCCTCTTTTACAGAGGTTCGAATCATAATTTGTCCACCTTTGGGAAGCGCTTCAATGGCATTGAGTACCACATCTAAAATAATATGTTTAAAGGTAGCCTCTGGGATCAAAACCCAAGGGATAGACCCTAAAAATTGAAGCGTAAGTTCTATATGTCTTGATTGAATTTTTTCTTGAATTTCTTTGATGAGCAAAGAAAGCGTATCTTTGACATTGGTTTGAGATTGTCCCGAAGGCTCATGAAGATCAAAACCAGCCGCCAACTGACCCAATGTCGACAAAAGATCTACCCGATGAAGGCGATCCTGGAATTCGAATTTAGAAGTTTTTTTTCGCCCCCAAAAAAAGCCTACCCCACCTCCTACCAAAAATAATACCAAACTAAATAGAAAGGGTTTCAATGCTATCCACGGCTCCTTGGACAAACTCCTTATACGGTACCTTTTCTTCTTCTTGAAGTAAATCCAAAAGTCGCGCTCGGGTGGCAGGACAGGAGGATTGAAAAAGCGTACAGCAATCTTCAAAGGGACGAATAGAAATTTCATAGGTTCCAATTTTTTGAGCTATCTGGATTGTTTCTTGTTTATTAAATCCAATGAGGGGGCGAAAAATGCACACATCCGTAGCTGTCTCAACGGCTGAAATATTTTCAACGGTTTGGCTGGCCACCTGTCCAATGCTTTCCCCTGTTACCAATGCCCGTGCTCTTCTTCTATACGCCAGTTCTGTAGCAATACGTTGCATGAGACGTCGGTACAGAAGCGTTCGATAGCGTTCGTGGCATTGTTTTTGAATGCTCTCTTGAATTTTTCCAAAAGGCACAACATGTAAAAAAGATTTATTTTGATACTGAGAAAGATGGCGCACCAAATCCAGCACCTTTTCTTTACTTTGTTCTGCCGTATATGGATAAGAATAAAAATGAATAAACTCTACCGAGCACCCTCTCTTCATCATCATCCAAGCTGCCACGGGAGAATCAATCCCACCCGAAAGAAGCGCAAGCACTTTTGCCCCTGTCCCCACGGGAAGCCCCCCCAGCCCCCTTTCTTTTTCTAAAAAAAGAAAGGTTCTTTTTTCTCGGATTTCTATTCCAAGCTCAAGAGCAGGATGATTTAAATTTACTTTTAAAAAAGGATAGTGAGGCAGTAAAAAATTAGCAACCGCGATATTGACAGCTTGAGAGGTTAAGGGAAATTTTTTATCCACACGATTGGCAGAAACTCGAAAGGTCAAATTTTGATTCTCCTCTCGATTCTCCTCTTTGGCTAAGGTGCTCATCAAAAGTAAAAGAGCTTGCTCTTGGATGACCGCTAGCTCACTTGAAACTTCAACAACGGGACTCAAAGAAGAAATTCCAAAAACTTTTCGAAGTCTATCCAAGATCTCTGGACTCTTCTCACAATATACCAATATTCTTCCCCAGAGATACTCTGTGGTTATAGAGAATTCTTTAAGTTTTTCTTTAATATTTGAGATAAGCCGTTTTTCAAAAAAAGGTCTATTTTTGCCTTTTAAAGCGAGCTCATCATAGCGTATGAGATATCCACAAAACTTCATTTTATTGGTATGCTTGAAGCCGTTTTAAAACGGAGGGCAGAATCCTTAACACTTCATTCACATCCTCTTCTTGTGTATAAGGGGAGAAACTAAATCTCAAGGCAGAAAAAATATCGGCATCTGAACAGCCAATGCTTTTCAACACATGGCTGGGTTTTCTTTTCTTGGCATTGCACGAAGCCCCTGGGGAAGTAAAAATCCCCTCTTCTTCCAACATCCGGAGCAAAACCTCAGACTCACATCCTCGAAAAGAAAGATTTAAAATATAAGGTGAACTGGCCAGCCTCTCGACTCGAACAGGCGTATTGATTTTAATATCAAAAGGCAATGTTTGGATGCCTTCGATGAATTTTTGTCTCAACGCCAATACTATTTCATACTGTTTTTTTTGATCTTGAAGAATTTCTTTGGCTGCTAAATGAAATCCATAAATCATACCGACACTTTCTGTACCACTGCGAAGCCCGTGCTCTTGCCCTCCGCCAAATAAAAGAGGCTCCAAAGCTATTTTTCCATCCCAAATCAAAGCTCCCGCTCCAATAGGGCCATGAATTTTATGACTACTGATGGTTAAAAAATGAATCCCCCACGATTCAAATTCAAGAGGAATTTTTCCAAACGCTTGTACAGCATCTACATGAAAAGGAATCGCAAACCCGCTTTTTCGAAGAAGGCACCCTATCTTTTCAATGGGCTGAATCGTTCCAATCTCATTATTCACAGCCATGATAGACACCAGACAAACACTGGAAGAAAGTTTTTGGACCAAATCTTGTAGATCCACAAAACCCTCTTGATTGATTTTTAAAAACTGAAGTTCAAATCCTCTTTTCCCCCACGCCTCCAGCGTTCTTAAAACCGAGGAGTGTTCAATGGGAGTCGTTAAAATAATCTTTCTTTTTTGAGGTACCTCTTTTTGTAAAAGTCCTGAAAGGGCTAGATTATTGGCTTCTGTGCCACTCGAAGTAAAAATTATCTGTTCTGGCTTTACTTTAAAATAGGAAGAAAAAAACTCGCGCGCTTTTTTAATGAGCACAGAAGAACGAAAGGCCAGATGATGTGCCCCAGAGGGGTTTCCATGGGGAGTTTTAAAAAAACAACTGAGCTCTTCTGCCACAGTAGGCGAACAAAAAGTCGTTGCCGCATTATCAAAATAAATCATCTTTTTATGATTACCTTATCTTGAGTGTTATTTCAACTTGCCAAAAGAATGAAAAAAATAGTATTTTAACATTGTCTTGGGCATGGTGAAAAAAAACCAAAGATTCTCTTCTTCCCCACGTGTGGGTTCGCTCGGAATGACAATCTTCAGTATTGTTCTACTCCTTTCCTCTTCTGCTTTTTCAAAATGGCCGGAGTTTCAATACGACCCAAACCATCCTTTTTTAAAATCTGAATTTCAAACGGATATAGATTCGCTTACCCATTCTCAAATCACGTATGGCAATCAGTTTGAGCTTTTGATTGATGCAGGGCCTTCCTTAAAGAAAAAAATTGAACTCGTTAAAAATGCCAAGGAAACCATCTTTGTCTCAGCCATGATTTTTTTAAGATACCTCGATCCCACCCTCAAGGAATTCGTAGAAACGTTGATTGAAAAAGCCAATGAAGGTGTAAAAGTATACGTGATTATTGATTCTTTGAATGCCAATTTAGATCCTCAAACCTTTAAAAGACTCTCTCATAAGGGAGTGCATGTGGGCTATTTCAATCAAACGCTCAAACCAGATGCTATTCCCTGGGAAATTCGCATGCATGAAAAATATGTTGTTGTCGACACCCAAAAGGCTGTCATCGGCGGCCAAAATCTTTATGACGAACGATATCCTTTAATCCCAAAAAATATCATAGAATGGCGAGACACAGACATTTATATCGAAGGCCCCATAGTTCAAAAAATTTCCGACCACTTTGTGGAACTGTGGAAGACACTAGATCCGACCGCTCCTCCCACCCAAACAGTTGAGATCCCTCCCCTAGATCTCTCACCCGAAAAACGAAAATTCCATATCAGTGAAGCACGATTTCTTTATAATGAGCCCTATCAGGGGCAAAAAAATATCAACCTTTACACTCTAAAACTCATTGAAAATGCCCAGCACCATATTTTTTGGGCAGGCAATCAAGTGGCTCTCAACGAAGAATTTGAAAAGGCATTAAAAGATGCAGCAGACCGCGGAGTCCAAGTCACACTCCTCACCAATTCTTTTGCTACCAGTTGGTGGGCGCCTGGCTGGTACCAATATTATTTTTGGATTGGATATCGCCCTTTTAGAAACTCCAATGTCACGCTTCGCCTGTATCAAAATAGATATAACCATTCTAAAATATTTTATGTGGATGGCGTCGTAGCTTCTATCGGAAGTTTAAATCATGACACGTTTAGCCTTGAAAATGATGCAGAGGCTACGGTTGTCAGCTACGATCGCGATTTCAATCAAGTCGTTTACCAACAACTTCTCACTGATCTCGAAGACACTAACCGCTTTTGGTTCCCTTTTTAAATTTGTGGAGTCAACTGAGCACGTTCTAAGGGCTCCATTTCTTGAATCTTATAGATATTAGGAGAAACAATCGGTTGGCACATAAACGTCTCATAATCAAAATCTTGAATTTGTTTTTCAAGCAACCCATAGGCCATCATAAAACCAATAAAACAAGATACCGTAAAACCATAGCCGTAATATGGGAAACCCAATTTTAATGTCACAAGAGAAAAAAGAAGATTGATAATAAAAAAAGTGGCATATAGAAAAATAACTTTTTGAATCCCATTAAAATAAAGAATAATAATGCCCATAATGACCATGAGCACTTGAAAAAAAACACCAATCGTTCCCACTTGAAAAATAGCCACCAATTCCTGACGCAATTTAAAAAACCCTAAGATCATAGGTGCAAAAACCACACAACATAAACACAGCCCTGATTGAAAGACCACCAAGGGCTTAGCCGAAGTTCTTAAAGAAAGAATCAATTGTTCTTTAATGGCTAACAATTCTTTTAACCCCTTCTTGGCTTCAATGGCTTGGTAAAACGCACGAAAAGCAATATAAAAAGAGGTTTCTACCTTGACCAAAAAAATGGTAAGCGCAGGAATCATCGTTGTATAGGCCAGATAAAGAGCGGATCCATAGAGTTCATCATTATAAAAAGGACCTGAAATATGAACAGACGGCCCAAAAAACCAAAATAAAATTTTATCCACCCACAGTCCTGCGTTGTATAAAAATCCCACCCAAATCAAAGAAGCATATTTTCGATAATAATGAAAAATTTCATTTGAAAAAAAAGGATAAAATTGAAACTCACGATACAAACGCCACACCAGCCCTCCCAAAATAACCGCTTGCCCTAAAGCCGCTCCCATCAAAGCCCCTGTCGCCCCAAAATTTCTTGAAAATTCAATAGATGCCACTGCACTTGTGATCGAACCCACCAAAAAAGAAAGAGCAACAGCAATATAGTTTTTGGTGGCACTTAAAAAAATCATAACCACCCAAATAGAACTTACGAGAACATGAAAAACAATGCCTGCGAACTTATAACTGATGGGAAAGTCAGAAAATCCATACAGAAGAGAGGCCAATGTGACCTGAAACAAAAGCACAGGACTTAAAATAGAAATAAAGGAAGCAAATAAAATCCGTTTTTCTCTTAAAAAAAGTTTGTCAGCCAAATAGCGCGTAATCACCATTTCCATCAGTCCAAACGTCAAGAGACTAAAAGCAAAGGTATAGGTAATAGAAGTTGTAAACGTATCTGCTTCTTGAATGGTCAAATATCTTGCAGCAAAGATTTGAATCACTGAAAGACTGATGATGGTAAAAATCCAGGGACCCGAAGAAAGCACTGAACCAAAAAAATATCCTTTAACAAGCCCTGTGTAGGTGTCGTCAGCTAAAGCTTTTTTGAGTCGAAATCCTATCCCTGCCATGTGTTATCCCTCAATTTACAAATATCTCCGATATAAAAGGTGATACTGCTCTAAAACATCTGCTTCTCTATAAAAACGACCGATGCGTCGCACCGCTGCGGCGCCCAATTGTTTTTTCAAAGATTCATTCTTAAGAATTTTTAATATAGCCTGAGCCGTTTGATGCGGAGACGCAATAGGGGTCACAATTCCACTTGCCCCAATCGATTTATCTTCTTCCGAGCGCCCTTCTAAAAGCTCTCGGCATGCACCCACATCCGTGGCCACAACTGGCACGCCACAACTTCCTGCCTCCAAAATGACCAAGGGTTGCCCTTCTGAAATACTGGTCAACACCAAAACATCTAAAGTAGCATAATACTGTTCGGGAGGCACCGATCCTAAAAACTCAACCACAGAATCTAATCCCAAAAGCTCTGTCAAGAGGATACATTCTTGCGCATAGGCCTCATCTTCATCGGGTGGCCCCATAATGAAAACTTCGATATACGGGAGATCTTCTTGAACAATTTTAATCGCACGCAAAAAAGTTTTGACATCCTTAATAGAGACCACCCGTCCCATAAAACCAATTCGAAATGTGTTTTGTCTTTTTTTCTTAGGACACGCTTCGGCCGAAAGCTTTGTAAAAGAATCCACATCAATCCCATTGGGAATCAGCATAATTTTATCTGGAAGAGCCCCTGCTTTGAGTTGCTTGAGTCGATTACCACTATAAATCGTGGTAATAGCATCTGCCGACTGATAGGTGAGGCCTCCTAAAAATTCAAAAAAAGAAATCCACCATTTCTTAAAAAAACCAGGATCACGTCTGGCTTTGAGTTCTGTTTCTGCAAGCAAACTGGGAATCCACTCAGCTTGTGTAATATCAATTTTTCGTTCATCCGTATAAATACCATGCTCAGTTAAAAAAAGAGGTCTATCATATATATGTTTTGCTACCACACCATAAAGCCCCGCATATCCTGTACACATCGTATGATAGATACGAGCTTTAGGAATAGGCGCTGATAAAATTTTAAAAACAGGCAAATAAATAAATCGCACATTCCAAAAAAAATCTGCAAAGTCCACCTGAAGGCCACTTTCATTGTAAAGCTGCGTCATTACGTTCCAAGATTCTTTTGAATACAAGAGATCTTCGATTTCAAATACTTTTGCCTTGGAATGAAAAAAAAGATCATATAGCTTTGGAAACAAAGAAAAGTTTCCTTTACGAACTTGGCGATGAAACTCGATGAGCAAAGTAGCCACTTCTTGCGTCAACTGTGCCTTCTTGAAACGTCTGGGGGGAGGAAAATCAAAATCAAACAAAAAGAACTCATGAAACTCTTTGACATTAGAAG
This sequence comes from Deltaproteobacteria bacterium, assembly GCA_023248265.1. Lineage (GTDB taxonomy): Bacteria > Bdellovibrionota > JACOXK01 > 2-02-FULL-40-11 > 2-02-FULL-40-11 > JACPST01. The sequence goes on along the minus strand of JAHFEZ010000011.1, from coordinate 6,203 downwards.
GAATAGGATACTTAAATTCTTTTACGGAATCTCCAGAGGGGGCCATATGCACAATAGAAAAATCAATATTAGATAAATTTTTAATTAAATTATAGACACACACCGATACCCCTCCTGCCACATAGGGATACGTTCCTTCCAAAATAAGGCATACATCTGTCATAGCGCCCGATTCACCAATGTCCGAACTGCGATTTTTGCATAGTGAGAGACCTGAGAATCACTATCGCCATAGACCAATTCTAATAAATCCCCCAAAGCAGAAGTTTGAGATATTTTTTCTAAAATCCGAGCAGACACTCTTCGAACTGAAGATTCAGAATGTTTGAGCCCTCTACGAAAAGCATCAATGACCAAAAGTGAATTTTTAGGATCTCCTTCTTGAATGAGCCCTTCGGTCATCGTAAAAAGATCTAAGGTCACAGCCGTAGACCAGGTTGTTTGTTTTAAAATATTTAAAAAAATATCGATATCTTCTCCTATAATATGACGGATCGCGCTTAAAAAATAAATACGATGGGAAGAAAGAGCCCCCTCCATCAGCATCAAAAGTCTCAAAAGAGCATCTCTCTTATATTGAACTTTACAGGTAAAATGAGAAAGAGATTTTAAAATTTCTTCAGTGAGAGAAGGAGTCATAAACTTTTGAGGAAGAAGGCTCACCAGTATCGAAACATTCCCTTCTAAAAGAGTCTCTATTGCTTTTAAGGATCGAACGTGCACTTCTTGATCCTGCGTCATCCTAGATAACTCAAACAAAGGAAGGATGGCCGATAAATCATGGCTTTCTCCTAGCGTCATAGCTGCCAAATAAGAAATGTTAACATCCGCAGCATGAAGTTTTTGAATAAGAGCATCGACCAAAGGTTGTATAAAAAATACTTTTTTGTCTTTTGCTTTGATCAAAAGATGTTTTAAAATAATTTGTTGAACCATATTGGATGTTTTTGTGTTATTCAAGATATCTAAAATAAAAGGAATTTCTTCGTGGCCCATCACGTGTGCCAAAGACACCATGGCAGAATAAGCAACAACAGGAGATAACAAAAGAGCTTCTTTTAAAATAGGGACCACCTCTCTTGTCTCTAAATATCCTAATGCTTCTGCTGCAGCTGCCTGGAGTTGAGGATTTTTTTCTGTTCTTAAAACCCGCGTTAAATAAGGAAGCGCTTTGGGATGTTGTGTCTTTGCTAGTTGCATAAAATCTTCTACCCGAATATGAGGATCTTTGCTTTTCCTCAATTGATAATATTTTTTAAAAGAAAAACGAGATGGAATTTTATCCAGACAAAAATGGGCCATACTTTTAACATTGGGATCTGTATCGATAGAGGCCACTTCCAAAAGAACGGGAATAATTTTTTCAGATTGAAGCCTAGAGAGTCTTTTACAGGCTTCAACACGGCAGACAGAACTAGAATCTGTTTTTAATACGTCCACCAAATCCTTAAAAGCTTTTTTCCCTCCTAATCTTCCGATCGCCCAAATACTAACATGTCGAATGGTTATCCTGGGATCTTTTAAAAATGGGCGAAGCACTTTCCACACTTTCCCCATTTTCCAAAATAGGTAACCTGCCCCCAAATCTCCTAAAGCAAAAATAACTGCATATAACACATTGATATCTGAATCAGATAAAGCTCTCTCAAGATACGGAAGGGCTCGCTCATCTTGATTTTCACGCAGGGCATCCACACACGCCACTCGAGCCTTAGGAGAGGGGCTTTGACGTAAAACCTCTATAAGATACGGCCCACCTGCTTTTTTGCGATATTTGGCACACATGCGAGCTGCAAAAATCTGTCCTTCTTCTTGGCCTTGTAAAAGAAGCTCAATTAAAAATTCTATTTTTATTTTTTCAGGCGTCCCAGGGCTTTGAATAAATTTTTCCAAAGAAAAGGTGGCTTCCTTAGAAATACGTGGTCTTTCATCCTTCACCAAAGAAATAAGATACGGGATTCCTTCTAAAAGCATATTTTTAGAAACCCAACGACAAAAATAAATAAGCAAAAGTTCGTCGTTCGGATCGATGGCCTTCCAAAGAAGAGACACCGCCTGAGGTTCAGAAAAATTCATCAAATCTGAATACGCCTGGCTTTTAATTCTCCAGTCACTTTGCTTTAAGTTTCGAATAAAATAAGAAATTTTTTCTTCCATACCTAAATCCAGTACTCACACAAGCCCTTAAAATTAAAAACATAATCTACATCATTTTTTTTCAAGGCTTGTATTTTTTGACAATCTGAAGATATTCCCTCCCACTCTCCCAATTGTGCTTTGGCTTCGCAGCGCATCAGGTAAAGCTCTGAATTCTCAGGATCCAAATTAAGCGCTCGATGAAGGATAGACAAAGCCTGATCTGGACGATGAATGGCAAAATAATTTTCAGCCAAACTTTTTAAAATAAGAGACTGTTTGGGATCTATCTGCAATGATAAAATATATTCCTGAAGGGCCAATTTATAATAATGATCTTGGGTCGCACTATCCAAAAGAGCCATCCGACAAAACTGAGAATAGGCATCTCCCAGGTGATTGTGATTTTCTTTTGTCTGCTCCCTTTTGAGTTTTTCTTTCACAATTGAAATTTGCTCACTCAACTCATCTTCAATTTTTTTAAGTTTAATCGATGCCGTGTAACGAATTTCAGGATTGGAATCTTCCAAAGCCATTTGGATGAGCTGCACGGCTTCTTTATTTTTTATTTTGGCCAATTGTTCCAAGGCTCCCTTTTTAAGCTCATCATCATAGCCTTTTAAAATATCAATATACGGTTCTATTTCGAGTCTCCCATGGACAGATTCTAAAATATCTTCTGATAATTTCTCAGGAGGCAAGAGTTCCAAAAGCAGACTCATGTCCTCATCATCTTCGGGTGGCTCTTGAAACATACTTTTTGAGAAATGGCTTAAAAGAAACCGAATGAACAAAAACAAAGGAATCCCCAAGAGTGCAAAAAGTGACCAGCAAAAAGAGCTTAAAATAAAAAAAGAAAAAAGATGGACATAAAATTTAAACCAAAGAGTCGCAGCCAGCGCAAATAAGAAAGAAGCAAGAATGTGAAAATAAAGATAAGGAAAAACTTGAGAAAAATCGACATTTAAAAAAGGACGTAAAAATAACAATTCAAAAACCAGTGCCACCCCATACAAAAGAAGACTTCCTAAAATAAGGAGTCTTGGTTTCATGGCGAAGCACGATCTAATCCTTGAATGAAGTCAGCTTCTGATTGCATGGAAGGTTTAAAAGAAGCTTCCAAAATTTCGGTCTCTAACACTCGATCAGACGCCCCATAGGGGCGGAACGCATAAGATTCAACATCTTGGATAATTTTTGACTTCATCTTTTGAAGCTCTGACCCCTGAAGGGTGGGTAAAATGACCGCCAAGGAATTTTTTGATTCATATTGGGAAATGAGATCAATATCTCTTAAATTATTTTTTAAAATCAAATGCAAAGACTTAAACAAAGGAATGAGCTTTTGAGAGTCCACCTGATCAAAGTCTTTCAGTCTTAAGACAAGAAGCGAAAGCGGCAAGGAATATTTTTTGCTCCTCAAAAATTCTTCTTTGAGACGTTGTTTAAAATAACTGTAGGTATAAATACCAATCACTTCATCTTGAATATTTCGAGATTGAACGGCCTGAACATACGTAGCATTTTCAATGGATAAGGACAGCCAATCTAAGATAATAGAAAAAATTTTGATCGTATACGGCGTGAACCGAACAAATGGAAGTTGCTCAATGGCAATGACTCCAATGAGAGAACCATCTTTTCGCAAAAGAGGCCCGGCCATCAGTGGCCCTCCTTTGAGTTTTGAAAATTCCAAGGAACCTAAGGCTTCTCGAATCGACACCACTTTGTGAGATTCAACAGCCATCCCAATGAGCCCCTCTGTCTTAGAAATTGTCTGGGCCTCACCCTCAGAAATCTTTCCAAATTCCCCTCGAGCTTTTAGCGTTAAAAGATTATTTTCCAAACTATAAAGAGAGCACTTTTCAACGCCCAAATGTTCACTTAAAATATCCAATGTCCCAGAATAAATATCAGAAAGCTTGAAAGATTCTAATTTTTTAGCTGATTCATAAAGAGTCGTAATCGTTGTCAATTGTCCCACAATTCTTTTTTCAAGTTCTCTTCGGGCCTCTTCTGACGTGGCAAGCTCAGTTTCAATGGTTGAAACACGTTGGGTCATCTGCTTTGCATTTCCTTCTGTATCTGAAACTTTATTAATTTTTTCTTGGCTCAGCTGTCCCAAAAGCCCCCCCATAAAAATAAAAAGAAAAGGTTCTAAAAGATATTTCAGATCCCAGAATGTCTCTAATGCTTTTTTATCGATAGAAAAATAAAGAAGAATAGAAAAGAGTATGGCAGACGCTACCCCACTAAACACACCTGCCATGAGCCCATAGCGCACAGAGATTAAAAGCACAATGACCCAAAAATAATAAGAATGAAGTTTAAATTCCGGAACAGCAAGAAACAAACCACCAATGAAGGCTAACGCAAAACTTGTTTCAATAAAATAAGGTTTTAGTGAGACACGCATCTCTATAGTTTCACCATAGTTTCACCGTTGCATGAGTTCTCGAATACGTGTCACCAATTCATTGGGTTGATATGGTTTTTTTACAATCGTAACATTTAACTCTAAAAGTCTTTTGTGCTCTAGCGGAGTTAATTCCTTGGCTGTAAGCATCACAATTTTCATTTGATTTGTTTTTTGAGAGGCTCGAATATGTTCACATAAATGAAGGCCATCAAGCCCTGGCATCATATAATCTGTGACCATCAAACTATAGCCTCCTCCTTCTAAATCAACCATGACCCCTTTAGAATCATTGTGTATTTTCACAGAAAAATCATGAAACTCCAGAAGTGAAGAAAGCAAAAAAGTGACATCTTCTTCATCATCGACCACCATGATTTTTTCTTTGGCCATATCCTACCTCATCGACTCTACGACATGCCTGGCCATCTTTTGGGCCAATTCATTGAGCGTTAAAGCCGATGTTATAAAAGGCTCTGAGCTATCTGAAAGAGTGGCATTCCACAAAATTTCTTTTGTATCTACCAAAAGTAATTTAGCGGTAAAACCAATGGCAGGATTCTCTGAAAATCCTTTTCGATATCGAAACTCTGTCACTGTTCCAAGTAAAAGAAGCGAAGCTTTGCGCTCTTTTGCCATTTCTAAAGCTTTCGTTTCAGAGGAAGTTTCTTTGTCTCCATCACCCACCTGTTCAACTTTAAAATCTCCCTGTGTTTGAAACTCTGCTTCTATGAGCTTAGAAACAATCGCTCCTGCCTTGGAAGTGCTGGTCATATTTTCAAAAGGAACAATGAGTATTTTTTGCTTATGAAGATCGACACCCGGTTTTTTATAAATTTGAACCTTCGAAGAACACCCCACACACACACTTAAAACGACAATCCCCTGCCAGAACCATTTTTTCATAAGTAGTTAAAATTATACACTAATTTTAATATCCTTGTCCAATGATTCACAAGGACATAAAAAGCTTTAAAAATACGATACACTATCGTATTATATATCGTATGAAGGTGACGGCACTTCTGCCAGATCAGCTCATTCAAGATGTAAAAAACATCTCTCAAGGGAAAACGATTACAAATGCCCTGATCATTGCACTCAATGAATGGATTTCTATTAAAAAAATTCAAGTATTAAACAAAAAAATTTCTCAAAAACCTCTTCGTTTTCAAAAATGGTATACTGCAGAATTTATTCGAAAATTAAATCGGTCATAAATGATTCTTGTTGATACCTCACTCTGGATTGAATTCTTTATTTGCCATCATAAATAATCACTCAATTTTACTTCCACTGTGGAAGTGCCCAGGTTTAATCACAGGAAGTCTTCTGATTTTATCTTGAGTCTTGCGGAGCTTTAAAAATAACTGCTCCATAATTTTGGAGCGGTTATTTATAGCGGGAATTGCTATTCACAGTTTTTTTGTATATATGTCTCCTGAATAATTAACGTCATTCCGAGTGTAGCGTGGAATCTAGATCCTTCGCTTCTCTCAGGACAAAAAGGGAGGACTTATGAAAACTCTTTATTTATTAATTGGAGCATGTTTTTTATTCTCTCAATTTACTTGGGCAAACCCTACAAAACTTGAAACTGACGGGTTGTATATTGATTCATTAAAAAAACTCTACTATGAAGGATCGCTTC
>JAHFEZ010000042.1 GCA_023248265.1 Deltaproteobacteria bacterium | reverse complement strand
GCAGGGCAGAGTAAAAATTGGCTTTGGTATTTTCGCTATCGTTCTTTAAGGCTTCTTCAAAAGCATCTATTGCTAAATGTGCAGCGCGAGGAGATTCTAAAGCTCTTTCGCCAAGATCGGAAAATCTTTGAGCTTTTTCTTTTTCTGTAGCCTCACCAGAACGGATATCGTTAATGGCATGGGTGAATAGGTTTTGTACTTCTTCAGTATTTTTTCCTTCGAATTCATTTGATTTTTTACCCGAACAACCACTCAGCGTGGCTGACAAAGCAAAAACTGCAATGAAAAGGAATTTTGTATATACGGTTTTCATGATCTTATACCTCCTGTGCGCCGGGATAAACCGGCGGATTGTTTAAAACGTACTGCCTTTGTAGAGAGCAAAAGCCGTGCCATCTCTCTCACCGTCGAAAATGATTGTCAAGAATGAAAAAAAGGACTTCGCAGTGTCACTATTTGTTAGCCACAGTGACAAAAAATGGCAGTCTTTAGTGGGGTCTTTACCGGGCGTGGGCTTAATATTAAGGAAGTTTGAGTTCTTGAACGAATGTTAGAACATGAGTAAATTCAGTATAATCTGATTTTACTCATGGCTCATGGAATGACACATACTTATATTTCCTGGAAGCAGTAGGGTTTGAAGACTTCGAGTTTTTTCTCGTAGGTATCGGGATAGAGATACCATAGGGTGGCAGAAATAGTACTTAAGAGAGAATTTCCGTCCTGAGGGGTGAAGCAAAATCCAACAACTTCTCGTCCTTCATTGGCCACTTCTACGGTAGGTAAAGAAACGACGGTTTGAGTTAAGATTCTTCCGAAATAGCCATGATCTCTTCCAAAAGAAAAGATCTGGCTTGCAGAAACTTTATGTGTCACAGCCACTTGAGGATGTTCAACAAACCGCTGAATCACTTCCTCTTTGGTGACGGCAGTATGGAGGCGAAGATTAAACCAAAGGCTATGCATGTATTGCGTATTAATTTTGATGGCGGAAGAATAAAGATTAAATTCATAGCCTAGCGTTTTTAAAAGATGGAAGGCATCTCGGGCATGATGCGTTCCAAATTTTTCATCAGAGTGTTTTCCAGCTTGGGGTGCGGCGATAAAAGATTTGTCCTGGCTAATGTCATTGGCTCTTCTCATCAAAACAAATCGTCCTTCTTTAATATTAGTGAGATGTCCTTGCGAATCTGCGCCTAGGGTTTTTAGGAGTATCCCTAAATTATGTGTATTGCAGCTGACGATGTGAATGAATTGATCTGTAGCACGATCAAGGGCGCTGTCATTAATACCGCGTGCATACATTTTTCCAAAGCCGAATTCAGAGCCTTGAGCAATAAAACCCAGGGTATTGTGCTTAAATTTCTCATAATACTTTTGTTTGTTTTCATGGCCGACCCCTTGAGGCGTGCAATCAATGACCACGGAGGCTTGATCAATGGCTTCTAGGGTTTCATACACAGGTTTATGGTAGCCTAATTTTTCAAAAGCACCTTTTTGGTCTTTATCACAGCAAAACTTGGCTCCTCGTTCGATCAGATTATTAATTTTAGCACGATCTTCCAAGAGAGGTGTTTTTTTATGGAAGGTGACTTCGTCAATTCCGAGCTTTTCTCTCATGTCCGAAAGAAGTCCAATGAGAGGTTCTCCAATGGTTCCAGTCCCTACAATATGAACAATTTTGGTTGAGTGTTTCACCGCCCAAAAACTTATGCGATGAGACAAGAAAAGTCAAGAAATTCGCATCTCAGATGCTCGCATTTCAGGCTGCAAGCTTTTCGTAGCGATTTTGTGCCAGAAGCTTTTCAAGCTTTGTGATCCGACCACTGTTTCTGAAATCTTTGAGATTTAAGCAACCATGTACTTTTTTGATAAACATATCATAGACTTCTTCTGTGAGATCTTTCATTAAAAAGGTCATCGATTTTTCGGGGACCATAACAGAATGAGCTTTAAGATAGTCCAGATATTCAGTGACGATGGTTGAGAGCAAGAGGTCTAGGTCTTCATGAGGAAAATCATAGAGATACTTCTCAAAAATGACATACAGGGGGTCTAGATATTTTACTTCTTTTTTTGTCATCGTTATTTTACGATCCTCTTATTTTTTTCTGTTTCTGCCTACGTGCCACTGTCTACATCTCTTGTTTCGGAAGGTGCGCGCAAAAACTTAAGAGAAATTTTAAAATTTTTGTGTAAAATCATGAAGTTATAATTAGTTTTTAATCTAAAGAACTTCTTAATCTTAAAGAACTTCTCATTTTTTCCGATACGAAGAGTGATGGTTATGACTAAGCTAAGAGCTCAAGAAACACAGCCTTTGTGGGAAAGCTTGAATACGATCATTCAGGCCCATCAGTCCTTTTTGATTACCACCCATATTCTTCCAGATGGAGATGGGTTGGGGGGAGAAATGGCATTGGCTTCCTACCTAAAGCAAATTGGAAAAGAGTGTGTCATTATGAATGTAGATCCAACTCCCGAAAAATTTAGCATTGTTGATCCTGACTTTGAAATTAAACAGTGGACGCCCAAAGTGCTTATTCCGGCTGTTCAAGTTATTTTTGCGATGGATATGAACGATTGGAAGCGCGTGGGGTCTTTAGCGGAGCCTCTTCAAAAGCTCGATGCAAAAATGATTTTTATTGATCACCACATCGCAGATGGAAAATTAAAAGAAGGACACATTATTGATGAGCGTATTTCTTCCATGGGAGAATTTTTATTTCAATTTTTTAAATATATTGAAGCCGAGATTACTTTTAAGATGGCTTTGGCAATGTACGTTTCTATTTTTACAGATACCAATGCATTTCGTCATAGAAAAACCACAGCGCTTTCTCATGCCATTTGTGCGGCTTTGGTTGAGACGGGTGTGAATCCAGCGCTTGTGACTCGGCAAGTGCATCAAACCCGTTCTTTGTCTGAGGTACATCTTTTGGGAGAAGTTTTAAAGAAGGTGCAAGTCACATCCAATGGTAAGATTGCCTGGATTGAGATTTCCCAAGAGCTTCAAAAAAAATATGGAGCAACATCAGAAGAAACCCAAGGATTTGTCGATTATCTTTTGGCTTTAAAAGAAATTGAGGTTGGAATTTTTTTTCGTGAAGAACCCACTGGAAATATTGCAGTGAGTTTTCGTTCTAAAGGCAATATTGAAATTTATCCCCTGGTTAAAAAATTGGGTGGAGGGGGACATACTTACGAAGCTGGGGTTCTCATTCGAAAAGGGACGCTTCAAGAAGTCATCCAAAAGGTTTTGGCCGAGGTCGAAAAGTCTATTTAAAAGAATAGCCGCACTTTTTGTCAGGATTTATAAAATCTCGATCTTTTAAATCTTCTTTTGTAATAGGGAATAATTTACATGCGAGGGGTTTATTGGGGTGAATGGTGCATAGGCGATGCTGGGCATCATACGCAGGGCAACCAAATCCCAGTTCGCAACAAGCGCCTGTTCTCGCACAGGTGGACTTTCGTTTGGGCAGGAGGACTTCTTCGACATAGCGTCTTCTAAAATAAACCAGCCAAAATCGTCGAAGTTTTCCACGCAACATGCGTCTATTTAAAGCCGTAGGTATGAGGGCCATCTTAAAAAGATTCCATGCGGTGGGAATAAAAAGCATTAAAACATCTTTAAACTTCAATCGATCTGGTCTCCGTGGGAGAGAAGATAGTGCACAACTTGTGCTTGAGAAAAGGCCGTGTAGGACATCATCTCTTTATCTTTGATATTGGGAATAATGAGGTACTCATGTTTTCCTGAGGGATGGAAACGAATGGCAGAGCCTTTCAAAGATTCTGGGGGATGGTCTTGGGTATCCACCTTAATAATTTCTCCTCTGTGAATTTTTTTATCCATAAGCCACTGCATTCGTGTGGGGCTGATCAGCCCTGCAACACGTCCCAAGTTTATACCAGCTAAAATGGGAACTGTCCAATCTCCCAGGGCAAGTTGCATTAACACATTTTTATTTGTCCACTGAGGAGCAAAATTAATGGGATCAGCGGGATCGACAATCCACTGACCCATAAATGCGAGGTCACGAAACTCAGGCGTGTTTCTTGGGTATCCCAACCCTTCTTGATAGGCGACAGGAAACTCTAGGTGAGCAATCAAAGTTCCATAAGGATGGAAAATGTCCAATTCTAATTGGTCTCCATTATCGGCTGGAAGTTTCGTTAAAAATCCTCGTGCGCTATTCACTTCAGTTTTAAAAACAGTGTGTTTTGTTTTGTTTCTTAAGAAAATACCTCCGCCGGGTTCTAAAGATTCTATGACGGTAAAGGCATCTCCAGTATTGCGGCTATTAAAAGTAATATAGGTTTTTTCGTTTTCACAAATGCCCACAAGTGCGGGGCCCCACAATTGGTAAAAAATCCGTTTGGCGTTAAATTTGGAAGACGTGCGAAGAAGAATGTCCAAAAGACCTCCCCCTCCCACATTTAAAACGCCCGTTTGGATTTGGGGCTCTGTGGCCATGAGAAGCGACCCAATCATGCCGCCCATGGATAGGCCCACGTAATAGATGGGATTGGTGGGGCCTCCCAGATCTGCAATTCCATCAAAATTAAAGTCTCCCTCGAGAAGATCTATTTTTCCATTTCCATTTTGATCCGTTCCTAAGTTTTTAAGAACGCGGGTCAATTGAAAAAAATCTAAAATCGTTTGGCGAATAATTTCTCGAGTGCTAAAAAAATCTGCGGTGAAAAAATTTTCTCCAGAATCTGGGATGCCATCTTGATCGACGTCTGTGGCTCGACCTTCTCGTGTTAAAACACGAAGAATGCCTCGTCGAAATATTTTGTCGATAATTTTTCCAATGAAGGATTCACTTCCTAAATCTTCGTCTTTAACTTCTACGCCCACCATGCTTCCTAATTCGGTGATGTCTTTTTTTACACTCTTTAAATTTTCTTCATCTTCAAGTTGTGCCAAAGAAAAGAAGCGTTTGATATAGACAGGAATGGAAGCCAAAAAATGATCTGGGCCATGGCCAGCCGCATCGATGGTGATCGTTGCAATGCCTGCCTCCGCCAGTTTATTGGAGAGCCCAATGGCATCGACCCGTGCTCTTTTATTGCCATGTCCAAAAATAGCCACAGGAAAAGGAGGTCCTTTGCCCATCGTTTTTTTAGGAATGGCTGCCATAAAATAGACGGGTTCTCGGCCCGGTTCGAGCAATTTAAAATTATTTTTATTAAATTGAGGTGAAGAATAACTTCCAAAAACAAAATAATCGACAAAGCCCCAATTGATGATGTCTTTTATTGGAAAATCTTCTATGAGGTGAACTTTTCCTGCAACCCGTGCGATGAGGGTGAGCACTTTTTGCAAAACCGCTGGGGTTAAGATATAGCTATTGAGATCGATATCAAAGGGCCAAGTTTTAAGATCTGAAATTTCTCTTAATATGGGTGGAAATTGTTGTCCCAGTTGTCCAAAAGAGCCTTCTCCATAAAGAGCTTTGCGAGCATCCTTTAAAGAACGAGTGGTCGATTGGGTCGTAAATTCCCAGGCATACACAATATTTTGAGCATGGAAGTCTAAGGCCTCCAGTTCTGTTATTAAATCCTGAGAGGTTGGAAGATCGGTTAGAATAGATTCTCCATCTTCTCCTTTAAGAGTATTGACGAGAAGTACCCCATAGCGACTTTCTTCCTCTAAAGGGATCAGCGGGCGAGCGATGAGTGTGTGAGTTTCATCGTCATAAAAGGGGGTACGATTTCCCTCTTTGAATAAAAAATTATCTAAGGTAGGACTTGAGGGATCATAAGGGAAGTAGGATGTAGGCTGTTCGGTTTGATATTCAAAAAATCCAGAGCCAAAATCAAGTGTAGCTTGCTCACCATAATGAGGAGAATTTTTTTGGAGATTGACAAGAATCACACTTTCTTTCCCGATGGTTTTTAGATCCAAAGGATGGTCAAAGGGGATCAGAATGGGAGAAAAAGTTCCAAAGCCATTGAGGAGCGTTAATTTTTCTCGGATTCTTTTTTCAAATTCTGTTTTTCCTTGGATGGGCAGTTGAACTCTTAAGCCTGTTTCAGAAGTTTCATCTGGGGTCGTAAAAAAATTATTGGGAAACGGAGCCTGGGGTAGAGGATATCCATCCGGTTTAAAAATAATTTTAGGTGCGCAAAATAATAACTGAGCAGAAAAAACAAATGCCAATGTCATTATAAGAAGGATGACCCTGCCCAGGTTCATTCTTTAAGTATAAAGAGTTTTTGAGTCAGTTGACAATACCTATTTGTTTTTGCTATGTCTGTCCTAAGTTTTAAGAGAGGAAGTCCTATGATTAGTGTCAAAAATTTGACGAAACAATATGAAAACGTTCGCGCCATTGATCGCATTTCTTTTGATGTCCAAAGGGGAGAAATTGTGGGTTTTCTGGGGCCCAATGGAGCTGGCAAAACAACGACCATGCGTATTTTAACAGGCTTTATGCCTGCGACATCGGGTGTGGCCGAAGTATGTGGCCATGATGTGTTTGAAGCCCCGTATGAAGTGAAAAAGAGGATTGGCTATTTGCCAGAGGTCCCGCCGCTTTATCCGGAAATGACGGTTCAAGAGTATTTAAGTTATGTGGCTATCCTCAAAGCTATTCCCAAGGAACAGCGATCTCAGGCGGTTTCTCGTGTGATTGAAAAATGTCGACTTGGAGATGTGCAAAAACGTATCATGGGGCATCTCTCAAAGGGGTATCAACAAAGAGTCGGATTGGCGCAGGCCTTGGTACACGATCCGCAAGTGTTGGTATTGGATGAGCCTACGATTGGGCTCGACCCCAAACAAATCCTTGAAATTCGTTCTTTGATTAAAGAGTTGGCGGGGGGGCATACGGTGATCTTAAGTACCCATATTTTGCCTGAAGTCACTCAAATGTGTCAGAGAATTATTATTATTAATGAAGGAAAAATTGTCGCTGAGGATACGTATGATCAACTTTCCGCTCAATTTAGAAAAACAGATAAAGTGGAACTTCAACTGAGAAATCCTCAAGGCGCTTTGGAAAAATTAAAATCGATTCCTGGCGTCATTCAAGTAGTTCGAGATGATCAAAAACAAGGGGCATTTTTAATTGAGTGTCATGTCGATGATCATGTTCGAGATGAAATTTCAAAAGTGGTGGTTCAAAACAATATGGGGCTTTTAGAAATGAGGCTCAAAGCTGTTAGTCTTGAAGATGTCTTCTTAAAATTAACAACAGAAGAGCGATCTTAAATGCTGGGGGGGAAGCCATGCGCAATATAGTGGCCATTGCACGAAAAGATTTTAAAACCTATTTTCTAACGCCCATTGGGTATTTGGTGATAACTGTTTTTGTGGGCATTATGAGCTGGATGTTTTGTTCAGCGCTTTTTGAATTTTTAAAACGATCCCAAACTTTCATGCAGTTTGGCGGGGGCATGGCAGAGATGAATATCAATGCCATGGTGATGCAGCCTGTCCTTGGAAATATGGCAGTGATTTTTTTATTTTTGGTAAGTCTCATGACGATGCGGCTCATTGCGGAAGAACGAAAAATGCACACATTAGAGCTTTTATTAACCTCTCCTCTTCATCCGGCGGAGCTTGTTTTAGGTAAATTTTTATCTGCTCTTCTTTTATTTTCGATGATGTTGGGGGCTACGTTTATTTATCCCGTTGTTCTTTCAATCTTTGGAAGCCCAGATTTGAAACAAATTTTAGCGGGATATCTGGGTGTGTTTTTACTGGGAGCGTCTTTTTTGTCTTTTGGGCTTTTTATTTCGGCCCTCACCGAAAATCAAATTACAGCGGGAGCTTTAACCTTTGGGCTCTTTTTATTTTTTTGGATTATGAGTTGGATTGCAGGTCCCTCAGATTCTATCGCTGGTCAGTTCCTTTCTTATGTTTCTATTATTGATCACTTGTCCAATTTCATTCGCGGCCTCATCGATACCAAAGATGTCATTTATTATGTCAGCTTCATTACCTTTGGATTGTTTCTAACGCATCAATCCATTGAATCTTATCGGTGGAGGTAAAAGATTATGGCACTTTTTCAATGGAGGCGATCTACATCCTATACGATGAATGCAGTGCTTTTATCGGTGATTGTTTTTGGAATTTTGGCTGCAATTAATTTTGTAGGGAGTCGTCACACCAAGCGTTTTGATTTTACCGAACAAAAACTTTTCTCGCTGGCCCCTCAGTCGATCAAAGTTGTGAAGAGTTTAAAGGATGAAGTTAAAATTACAGGTTTTTTTAAATCGCAAGACAAGCCTTTGTTCGATGATTTGGTGAATAAATACAAATATCATTCGGATAAAATTAAAATTGCTTTTGTGGATCCAGATAAAGATGTGGCTTTGGCTAAGCAATATAAGATAAAAAAATATCAAACGATGGTTGTTGAGCACGGCAAGCGGGAGACGCGTGTAGAAAATATTTCTGAGGAAAAACTGACCAATGCCATTATTCAGGTGGGCAAAGATAAAACTCCAGTCGTCTATTTTACCAAAGGGCATCAAGAAAAAGATATTCGTGACAACGAACGAGAAGGGTACGCCCAGGTGCAAGACGCCTTAAAAGAAGAAGGCTATGAAATTAAAGATGTGTTGCTTTTGGAAACAGGACGTATCCCTGTAGATTGCGATGTTTTAATCATTGCGGGCCCTCAAAAACCTTTTTTACCTAAAGAAACAGAATTATTGACGGAGTTTCTTAAAAAAGGTGGGAAAGTGATGATGCTTTTGGATCCTGAAAGTGGAAAGTTGGGGATTGAAACTCTCTTAACACAAGTGGGGGTGACAGCAGAAGAGGATGTGGTGATTGACCCCATTGCTACGATTTTTGGACAAAACGCGGCCAGCCCTGTGGTTTCTTCGTATACGTATCATGAGATTGTGAAAGAATTAAAGCTGGCTTCTTTTTATCCTTTGGCGCGCTCACTTACCATTGCTAAAACCCTGCCCAATAAAAATATTAAAGTTGATCCCTTGGCCAAAACCTCTCCCAGTAGTTGGGGGGAAACAGCTTCACTTAAATCTGGAAAAGCAAAATTTGATGAAGGAAAAGATCGCAAAGGGCCTTTAACCTTGGCGGTGGCGGTGAATGGCAGTTGGGAGGGAAGTACTAAAAAAGAAGATGAATTGCGGCTTGTGGTTTTTGGAGATTCTGATTTTGCCAATAACGGATCTTTTGAGTTTTCTGGGAATGGAAATTTATTTTTAAATTCTGTAGCTTGGTTAAACAGCGATGAAACAACTATTTCCATCCGTCCAACGGCAGCAACTCATAGTGGAAAGCTCATGATGACACCTGGAGAAATCCGATTTGTATTTTTATTGACGGTGATTTTGGTTCCTGGGGCTGTATTGGGATCGGGTGTTACGGTGTGGTGGTTTAGACGGAGAAGAGCCGCATGAAGAAGTTTAAAGTCACGTGGATTTTGGGACTATTGCTTTTGGTTTTAGCGGCCTATGTGTATTGGGGAGAAATCAAAGGGAGCAAAAAAAGAGAAGCACAAAAGGAAAAAGAAGAAAAAGTTTTTGTTTTTGACAAAGGAAAAGTAGAGTCTGTTACTCTTTCCAATCTCCAAGGAAAATTCACAGCCAAACGCAGCGGAGAAAAAGAATGGGTATTGGAATCTCCCCTAAAAGTGCCCGCAGATAAATGGGCGTGGAATACAATCGTTGATTCTCTCAATGATTTAAAATTTAGCCGGGTTATTTCAGAAAAATCTGAAGATTTGGTGCCCTATGGGCTTAAAGACCCTAAAGTGAAAGTGGAGTTGACTCTTGCAGGAGAAAAAGAAAAGAAAGTATTGCAGCTGGGAGATGAAAATCCTGTGGGAGAC
This sequence comes from Deltaproteobacteria bacterium, assembly GCA_023248265.1. Taxonomy (GTDB): domain Bacteria; phylum Bdellovibrionota; class JACOXK01; order 2-02-FULL-40-11; family 2-02-FULL-40-11; genus JACPST01. The sequence goes on along the minus strand of JAHFEZ010000042.1, from coordinate 565 downwards.
TCCCTGTTTGCTTTGGCGGGCCCATCTCAAAAGGTGATCTTAGTGCCTCAAACGATTTCTTCTTCGTTTGATAAGAGCTTAAAAGATCTTCGGGAGAAAAAGCTCTTTACGTTTGATCAAGCCCAAACTCAAGAAATTGAAATTTCCCAAGCCAAAGGTAAAAAACTGGTTTTGAAAAAAGAAAAAGATAAATGGTTTATGGTTTCCTCTCTTAAAAAAGAAGAAGCAGAGTCCAGCAAAGTTTCAGAGCTTTTAAATACGCTTAATTTTTTAGAGGTGTCTAACTTTATTGAAGAAGATCCGAAAGATATCACAAAGTATGAGCTCAAGATGCCTCAATTGAACGTAACCCTTCGAGATACCAAAAAAGCTCAGCTTCAACTTCTGGTAGGCAAAAAAGAGTCTGCCGGTGTCTATGTATCAAAAGTTTCCGAAAAACCAGTTTATCAAGTGAATACCTATATCCTAGATCGCCTTTCCACCGATACAACCAAGTTTTCCAAAAAAGAAGAGAAGAAAGCCCCCCAAAAAGCAGAAGTAAAAAATAGCACGCAGTAAAGTTTTA
>JAHFEZ010000010.1:14078-30183 GCA_023248265.1 Deltaproteobacteria bacterium | reverse complement strand
TGAAGCGTTTCGTATGTTTTTTGAACCAATGCAGGCGTAGTAGCAACTAAATCTTGTGATCCTGGGGGCATAGTGTTTGGATAGCACTTTTTATCTCTCTGAACAAGTATTATCCAATGCCTGTCAAAGCAAAATTAAGGTCTTCTGGTACACTCTCGCAGCATCCTTCCTACAAGAGGTTTTAAGGTTTCAATAGACAAAGTTCGATCCAACACCAATCCTCGAATGACAAAAAAGTCTCTCCCTAATGCACTATCCAAAGCCTCGACATCTAAATGGGCCCTTCCATAATTTTCTATAACGATTTGACGCATTCCTTCCAAATCTAAAACACCCTGGAGCCGAATATGCTCCAATATTCTTTCTGCTAAAAATCGACTATTTTGATCCAGTAAGATTTCGTGATTAGAAATTTCTTGCGCCCGCACTCGTTCCAAAAGCCTTTCAGCGGCCACACAAAAAGCAGGTTCCTGAGGACAAGAAGGAGGAAGAGATGCTTTCTGCATGGCTATTTGAATCCCTTCTTGAAGTCGACTAAAACTAGTCACCACATTATTACGAGAATTCACAAAATAAGAATAATGGTTCTCCTTATCCCATCGCCAATTTGTACAACTTACTCCTATCCAACGTTCCACATCTAATTTCAGTCCCTGAAGTAAACCCTGTAAGTTCGAAAATGATGGGGCATCTAACGCCCCCTGATCAACTTTTGTTGATAACTCTATCATAAGTTTATCTAGTTGATTCAATTTATCATAGAACCATTTGCTATTATAATTGTAATCCGAGGCTGTGAGGCTTTTAACTTCACCCACCATAGTCCCAGAAATTTGGGATACTTGGGTTAGAATCTGAACGGGGCCGTCTTCCTCGGACCATCCCTTTTGAGATAAAGACACCCCTGCCATCACACTAACCATCACAAAATAGAATAGAATCTTTTTTTTCATAGCGTCTACTCCACTAAAACTCTAAACGTTCCTTCCAGTACCCAAATTTTTTCATACGTTATTCCACCGATATTTTTATTGGTCACTTGACACCGAACCTGTACATCCCGCGCTGCAAGATACAAAACATCTAAAACGACTGCTTCTTCTTGCTGGCACCGTTCTTGGGCAGAACGATCAAAATAAAAACCGTAGTACCCTGAAGCATTTCTCCCTTGGCTTTTGTATGTTTTCACTTCCCAATGAGGACCCGCATAGGCTTGAGAAATACCTAAAACAAAAAATACGATCAAAAAGATATAACGTTTCATCGATCCTCCTTTTTTAAAAGTGAATGCGATGTAACACTACTTTTTAAAGTTGTAAAGAGAGAATGAGAAAAATAGACAAAATTCCGTTGTCTTTTAGACAACAGCACCTAAGAATGAAGCTGCTTTTGGATGGTGTTATAGCGATTTTTTAAGCTCTCGAGATCACCTTGAATTTTTTGAATCAAAAGTTCTTTATTTTCTAAATCGCACTTTTCTAATTTATATAATGTGGTCTTTAATATCTGGATTTCTAAACAAATCCGATCACTCTGAAGCATGAGGTTTTGTGGATCCTGTATCAAAGCAACTTCTTTTTCATGGTGCTGAGAAACGAGATCTAGGTAAATTTTTTCATCTATTGTTTCTTCATCCGCGCTGGCAACACCCAAGCTGATAGGCACTGTCCAAACGAGCACCGCCCCCACCTTCATAAAAAACTTTAAATAGCCAGGAGCAACTCGATCCGCTGAAATCCAGAGTAAAAATCCCCCAGAAACACTTCCAATGAGTAAAGTTAAAGTAGGTTGACCCGATGGCGTCATCACTACTCTTTTAACCATAGAAAGAACCCAGGGAGGGGCTTGAGGAGGATGTAGGCCGTCATAAATTTGAGTCGCCTTCACAGCAATATCTTCCAAGGCATCGAGCGTAGGCTCAACTCTCATCATAAATTCTTCTTCGGACTCTTGATCACGTCTTTCCAAAACATGGCGGCCTGCTTCTCGCCATAATAAAATCTGAGCTCCTGCCAAAGTAATTTCTAGTTCATTGCATCTTATTAAATTAATTTTAATAGCTGCTCCTGGCCAGTGCACAGTCAGCGCTGTTTTTTCTCCATCAGACTTTAGAAATTGAGTTCTTTCGTATTTTTCCTTACAAAAAATAAAAGGAGGAATAATTTCTAAATCATGCGCCAAGGCCTCCCAATACTTTGTATAAAGATCTATTTCATCCGGATTTGCTCCTGCTTGAGAAAGCATTTCTGGGGTTACAGTTTTAAGAGTGGCAATAGCTCGTTCCTTGGCTTCTCTAAATAGAATTTTTAAATAATCTCCTCCGCCTTCAACATGACCTCCTCCAGCATAGACTTGGGCAGTTAAAAACAGTAACATCCCTATAACAAGATATTTTTTCATGATGTTTTAATCTTCTTCGTAATGCGGAACAGTTGCACAGCCAATTGATACACTTCTGTTTTATGGCCTTCGCTTAAAAGTTTTTCCATATTGCACCTAAATTTTCGGATAAGCTGCTGGGCTTCAGACAATTTTGAAAGATCCACAGCAAATGTGACAGAACTTAAATTTCGCTCTTGAACCTCTTGGTTTTCAATACTGTCGATCGCTTTTTCTAAGGTCTGCTTATGAAATTTACGAAAAGCTTCATTGGGGATATCTGAGGACGCTAAATATGTATTTTGAGTTTTCTTCCATTGCTTTCCATCGCAAATTAAAAGATTTAATCGCTTGAGTCTTTCAATGGCTAATTCCGTTTCTGCTTGAGAAATTTCAAGTCTCCGAGAAATCCACCGAGCGCTTGGTTTAAAATCAGAGCATTCTACAAGCTCTAAAATGGCATAATGATACCAGTCGGACACCAGTTTAAAAATATCGGTTTCCAATACATAAAAATCTTTGGATGGACGAATATCTTTTAATTTGTTCTCAATATATTCTTTGGCCATAGGACTTTTGGTGGAATCTAAATGGACTAAATTACAAAAATATTCTCTTTTATTCCCCTTAAGCTTTAAGACTGAAGAAACCTCTAGCGCTTTTTCAGAAGACATTCGTTTTTTTCCCTGAAGCACTCGAGAGAGTTGCCCTGGACTCATTTTTAGATGTTGGGCATAGGCTCTCAAAGAATACTTGGGATTCAGATGGCTGCGCCTGGCCAACTCTTCTTTAAGGAAGTTTCGATAATCGGTATGTTCAAAAATCATGCGTACCCTTTTACATGCAGATGGACAAATTGTCAATCTGGACAACAAGGTGGCACTCTCTGGACAACAGATGGATCGGCTAAAATTTCTTTTTAGAAAATTGTGAAATCAAAAGCTTTTTCATCTTTTTCTTTGGCCAAGCTTAATAATCTTTCGGGGTCAGTGAACTCTTCTTTTCGGATGGGCTGCCTAATTATAAATCCCAGCTCCTTTAATACATCCCATGCGGCAGATAAATCTTCTTTATTTAATGAAATAGCTAAATCTAAATCCATGGTCACACGGACAACACCGTGCGCAATAGCCGCAAAACCTCCTAATATAACAAATATATACCTAAGAAAAACAAAAAAAGCGGAATCATAAGGACTCCGCTTTTTTCATAAGATCCCTCGCAAAGCGAAGGATGACATCTATGGTCAATTATTCTTGAACTCTTTTAAATACAGCAACGTCTTCGTTATGGTCACCGCCTAAAATTAAAAGATCATTTTCTTTTTGTCTGGCTTTGGCAAACATCACGGTTAGAAATTCCCAATCTCCCTTCCCTGACTTCTTATTGGGATTAAACAGAGCAATCATGGGATTTCCAGAGCGCTCAATAACAGCATACAGGGCACCCTCTTTTTTAACTGTACCATCTCCCAATCTCACTTTTAATGCGATATTTCCAACGCTATAGGCCCGAAGCGATATGGCCTTTCCAGCTTCTTTTTCGTTCATGCGTTGTAAAACACTTATATCTTTTTGAAATTCCCACATCAAAAGCTCCATCCCATCCCCTGTGTAAAATTTGTCTGCGAGCTCATGATTAAGCGCCCATGATCCTTCCAATCCTGAAGAAACGACATTATTCATTCCCTCTTCGCTCAATAATGTCACATCGGAAAAAGCCAGTGGACTTACCAAAACAAATACCGAAACCAAAAGAAAAATTTTCTTCATAAAATATACCTCCTTTTTTATGAGATGCCCTTGGGGTATAAATAAAAGAGAGCTATGTCAATATATTTTTAGTTTTCTCTTGCATTTCACACTCAGTTGAGTAAGAAATTTAGTCTCTTATGACTAAAGTAGCCATTGTTGGATTAGGCTATACGCCTCCACGACCACTCACACCGGATGTTTCTTATAAAGAAATGATTTATGAGGCTGCAGTTAAAAGCTATCACGATGCCAATTTAGATTCCCACCGAGATATCGATGGATTTGTCACTTGCGCAGAAGATCTCATTGAAGGGACTTCTATTTTTGATGAATACACGCCCGATCAATTAGGCGCTGTTCAAAAACCGATGCACACCATCACAGGAGATACCCTTCATGGACTGGCCGCAGCTGTTATGAATATTCAAACGGGACTCATGGATATCGTGGTTGTCGAATCCCATTCTAAAGCATCCAATATTAAAACATATCCTCACATTATAAACTACGCTACTGATCCTATTTTAAATCGCCCTTTAAATTTTCACCCCCACACTATTGCTGGACTTGAAATGCAAAATTTTTTAAGCCATACCAAAACCACCTTAGAACAATGCGCCGCAGTTGTTGTGAAAAACAAAAAAAATGCTTTAAAAAATGATTTGAGCTGCTACGGAGCCAGGCTTACCACACGGGAAGTTTTAGATTCTCCTCTCACCTTTTCTCCTTTAACCCAACTTCAAATGGCTGATCATATCGATGGGGCCATTGTTTTTGTGCTGGCATCACAAAAAATAGCTAAAAAACTTTCCAAAAAACCTATTTGGATTAAAGGCTGTGGATGGATTTCAGATTCTCCTACCTTAGAAACCAGGAATTGGAATGTGTGTGAGTATGCAAGATTATCTGCAAAAATGGCGTACAAACAAGCTAAGATTAAAAATCCTAAAACTCAAATTGATTTTTTTGAAGTAGACGACACCTTTTCCTATAAAGAGCTTCAGCATTTAGAAGCAATCGGTGTTTATAAAGAAGGAACTGCGGGTCGTGCCTGTTTAAATGGCGACCTAGATCCCGATGGAAAAACACCTGTGAATGTTTCGGGAGGATGTTTAGGTGTGGGATCCTTACTGGAAGCTTCTGGAGCTTTAAGAACTCTTGAAATTATAAAACAACTGCGAGGAGAAGCAGGCCCTCGGCAATTAAAAAAAGCAAATACAGCACTTGCCCTTTCGTGGAGAGGAATTCCCTCCACCAGTGGCGCTACGATTATTTTTAGTCGAAAGTAAAAAATATGGGCACAAAAGGAAAAGTTGCAATTGTTGGCGCAGGCATGACAAGATTCATGCGCCGCGCCCAAGAAACTCCCAAAGAACTCGCCTTTGAAGCCGTTCGTGCAGCACTTGATTCTGCACAAATGACCCTAGGCGACATTGATTGCGTCATCCATGGAACAGCACCCGATGCATTTGATGGCATCCATATGAAAGGTGAATATCTTTTGGATGGAAGTGGTGGATGGCAAAAACCCTACATGCGCGGCTATGTGGGAGGAGGCACGGGCGTTTTTGCTCCGATTCAAGGCTGGTATCACATTGCTTCTGGCATGTTTGAAACCGCATTGGTTGTGTGTGAAGAAAAAATGTCTAGTTGTCAGCCTCATCCTCAAGGTGCCTTCCTCACTATTTTTGACAACATGACCGAGCGCCCCTTAAAACCCAATTTGCTGTGGATTTTTGCTTTAGAAATGAATCGCTACATGCACACCTATGGCATTAAATTAGAAGATATTGCCAGAGTTTCTGTTAAAAATAAAAATAATGCCCTTCACCACCCTGCCGCACAACTCGGAAAAGAAATTACACTCAATGAAGTTTTAAATTCTGAAGTTTTAGCTTGGCCTGTTCATCGCGAAATGGTTTCTCCCACGAGTGATGGTGCCTGTGCTGTGATTTTAGCCTCACAAAAAAGAGCTAAAAAAATTACCCCTAAACCCGTGTGGATTACAGGGGTGGGATGGAACTTAGATACATCTTATTGGACCAATCGGGATTTGGCGTATCCTCAATATGTTGAAAACGCTGCACGCATGGCCTACAAAATGGCAGGCATTCGAGAACCCAAAAAAGAAATTCATATTGCAGAACCCTACGACCCTTTTGCCTATAAAGAACTCCATCATTTGGAAGGACTTCTTTTGGCTGACAAAGGACAAGCGCCACAACTGACGGCAGATGGCGTTACCGCCAGAACTGGCAATCTTCCCGTATGTCCTTCGGGCGGACTTTTGGGTGTTGGAAATCCCATTGCAGCGGCAGGGCTTATGAAAGTATGTGAGTTATTTTGGCAACTTCGAGGAGAAGCAGGCGCTAGACAAGTTCCAGGAAAACCTCACACAGGTGTTGCTCAAGCGTGGGGAGATTTAATGCAAGTGGGAACTGTGATCACGGTAAAAAATTGACCGTAGGTCATCTTGATGACGACGAAAGGAAAATAATGCACCTTAAAGGAACAGCGATTTCAAAACAAGATTTAGACTCGGGCAAAGTTCTTTTCACCCGAGGAGATCCCCATGCTCATTATACGTGGGACACGGGCATCGGAATTGGACGCTATTTGGAAGGACTCAGAAAAGGAAAAATTTTTGGGACTCACTGTAAAAAATGCAATCGAACTGTGATTCCACCTCGTGCATTTTGTGAACTTTGTTTTTCATCCAACATTGAATGGCGACACCTCAAAGACACAGGTGTCATTAACACTTTTTCTATTTGTTATGTCAGCTGGGATGCACAGCGTGTACAAACACCCTATCTTCCAGCTGTGATTGAAATAGATGGAGCCTCAAAAGGCCATGGAATTTTACATCTCTTAGATGAAGTGGACCCCAAACTGATTCGCATTGGAATGAAAGTAAAAGCAGTATGGAAACGCCCTGAAGAAAGAACAGGCGCTATTACAGATATTCAGTATTTTAAACCCTATTAAGGAAAAGCGATGAGTATATTAGGATGAGTATTTTAGATCGACACATAGAAAATCACAAAGTGAAAGCAGTGCCCGGCAGCATGATGGTCACAAACCTTTATACCGCTGGAGTTGCTGGAGAAGCTTTTCTAAGAAGCCTCAAAGACCGTGAAGAAATTTTAGGAAGCTATTGTGCAACGTGCAAAAAAGCTTTTTTACCCGCCAAGCTTTTTTGTGAACGCTGTCTTTCACGTTTGTCCGAGGCCGAGGCCGAAACCATGAAAAGAGTCGCCCCCTCCGAAGGCCAACTTCAAACATTTACGAAAGTATATGTGGATTTAGACAATAGGCCTCTTGAAAGCCCCCAAGTCATTGGCTTTGTCACCTTTAAAGGATTTGAAGGTGGCCTCATTCATCGCATTTTTGCCAGCAATGAAAAAAAATTGAAAGCAGGCGCCAAAGTCAAAGTTGTTTTTGAGCCTTCACATCAACGTAAAGGCTCAATCTTAGACATCGCCCATTTTGAGGTTTTATGAAAAAAATATTTTTTACATCCTTTTTTATTTTGACATTTTCTCTCAATGCTCTTGCCTTAGAATCTATTGTGGATTCAAAAGAAATTCGAAAATTATCATATCAGCTTGCAAAAACATTTCACAGTCGAGTGGCCCTTTTCAAGGTAAATTCTTCCAAACCTCTTGAAATGGTCAAACAATATTCTGTTTTAGCACACGGATTTGAAGAAGCACAAACCTTTGAGTTTTGGGAAAATCATGAAACTCTTGAGCTGGATGAACCCAGCTTGGCAGGCACACTCAAAACGAGTGTCGTCGTCAAAGAAGTTTCTTATGAAGCTCCCTGGGTTGCCAAAAATTCCAACGACAAAGAAGAAGTTAGAAAACTAGAAAATAAGATTGTAGATCTCACAGGCCTTCTAATTTTATCTGGCGCAGAATTTGGATTTGACGGAAATGCTAAAAACAGCTGTGGCCTCCCTACCCCTTATTTGCTCGTGCTCGATCCTCAGGCCCAAAAAGTCTATGGCATGACTCTGCACCCTTGTAATAAATAGACACTCTAACCTTGCGGTTTCAGGGTTTGAAAATAGGAAACTATTTCTTGAAGCGAAGCTCCGGAAGTAAATATTTTTTTCACACCTAATTTTTTCAGTTTTGGAAAATCCTCTTCTGGAACAACCCCACCTAAAATTACAGGAATTTTAGAAATTTTATTTTTCTTAAGCAAGATCTGAATATCTTTAATAAGTGCCAAGTGCGCTCCAGACAAAATAGAAACACAAATCCCATCGACATCTTCTTGCAGCGCTGCAGACACAATCATTTGAGGGGTTTGATGAAGCCCTGTATAAATCACTTCAAAGCCTGCGTCCCGAAGCGCTCGAGCCACTACCTTAATGCCCCGATCATGTCCATCCAATCCAGCTTTTGAAACTAAAAGTCTTAAAGGCCTTGTGTGTGTTTTCATATTAAAATACCGATTGCTCCGTGTACCCACCAAAAACATTTTTGAGAGAGCTGCATATTTCTCCAATCGTTGCATAGGCTCGTACCGCATCCAAAACCAAAGGAACAAGATTGTCCGTCCCCTCAGCTCCTTTTTTTAATTTTGCCAAAGCACGCTCTACTTCTTTGGCATTACGTTCTTTTTTCACTTTTTTAAGATCAGAAATTTGTTTCTTTTCACATTTTTCATCAATGTAGAGTGTTTCAATGGGGCGTTCATCTTTTTCTACATATTTATTCACTCCCACGATCACTTTTTCTTGTCGCTCCAGTTGCTGCTGATAATGATAGGAGGCTCTTGCAATTTCTTTTTGTGGAAATCCTTTCTCAATCGCCACCACAATACCCCCCATCTTATCAATTTTTTCAATCATCTCTAATGCTTGTTTTTCCATTTCATGGGTCAAGCTTTCCACAAAATAAGATCCCCCTAAAGGATCCACAGTATTCATAACGCCTGTCTCTTCGGCAATCACTTGTTGTGTCCGAAGTGCAATCGTCGCAGCTTGTTCTGTTGGAAGCGCTAAGGTTTCATCCATGGAATTGGTATGAAGAGATTGAGTTCCTCCTAAAACACCTGCCAGCGCTTGAATCGCCGTGCGCACAATATTGTTATACGGCTGCTGGGCTGTCAAACTACAGCCGGCTGTTTGCGTATGAAATCTTAAGATCCAAGATCTTGGATTTTGTGCCTTGAACCGCTCTTTCATAAAACGTGCCCACATCCGACGGGCAGCTCGATACTTGGCAATTTCTTCAAAAAAATCACTGTGCGCGTTAAAGAAAAAAGAAAGACGTGGAGCAAAATCATCCACGTTCAACCCCGCATCTATCCCAGCTTGGACATAGCCCAATCCATCGGCCAGTGTAAACGCCAATTCTTGAGCTGCAGTCGATCCGGCTTCTCGAATGTGATAGCCAGAAATAGAAATCGTATTCCACTTGGGCAAATGTTTTGTGCCATACACGAGCATATCTTGAATGATCCGCATGGAAGGCCTGGGAGGATAAATCCATTCTTTTTGCGCAATATATTCTTTCAAAATATCATTTTGAATCGTGCCCCCTACGAGAGAAAAAGACACACCTTGTTTTTCAGCCACAGCTAAATACATGGCCAAAAGCACAATGGCAGGGCCATTCATCGTCATCGATGTTGTTACTTGATCCAAAGGAATTCCTTTAAATAAAACTTCCATGTCGTGGAGCGTATCAATCGCCACACCACATTTCCCAACTTCTCCCTGTGCTTTGGGATCGTCAGAATCTATGCCCATCAGCGTAGGCATATCAAAAGCCACGCTCAGCCCATGCTGGCCTTTTTCTAAAAGCAAATGATAGCGCTTATTGGTGTCGCAAGCTGTACCAAATCCAGAAAAAAGTCGGATGGTCCAGGGTTTTTCTCGATAGAGAGTAGCATGGATACCGCGGGTAAAAGGATATTTCCCAGGATCGCCTAAATCTTTTTCATACTCCCACCCTTTTAAGCTGGAAGGTGTATAGAGCTCCTTAATCTCAACATCAGAAATGGTCGAAAAGCGTTTGGACATAAGCAAAGCCGAAGCTTACCTATTTTAGAGAAGAAAATCAATTGTCTTTAAAGCAAGATTCTAGATTCGCATTAATGAGGGTGCGAACTTTTTTAGAAGACTCCATCGTTTCCAAATTAAAATTAGAAGTACTCATGATTTTTTTTAAATCCTCATCCAGTAACAAAATTTCAATTTGATCTGGAATATCTAAGTCCGCATCCGCTCCTCCATCATCTGAAACTTTTTTAGCTGTATAATCAACTCTGATTTGACGATTTCCCATTTTCTGAGAACTTTGAACCTCTAAATAGGCATAGACAAGTCCATCATGAGAAGCCTTTAAATCTTCTTTAAAGTTTTTTGAAAAATCCACCAAAGCTAGATGGGCATAAGGAATCTCTTTAAGATCCTGAGAAAAAGAAAAAACCAAACTAAATGCATTTTTTTTGCACTCATCTTTAAAAAACACAATCCCATTTTTCTGATCCGACAATAATACAAAACGTTGAGCGCTTTCCTGGGCAAACACCCAACTATTGCCCATTACGAAAAGAATGAAAAATAATATCAAACGTATGTGCACCAATTTAAGATTTCTCCTCTTGCATGACTTTTTTATAACTTCCCTGGAGACATCATCTGCTTACGTGCTACCTTTTTGTCTCTTACTTTTAATTATACCTCGGGATTTTTATTTTTCTAACATTTTCTTCGAAAAAATGATTTTTTTAATGACAAAAAACGTCACCTTAGAACCTGAGAAGCAATGACAAGACGCTGGATTTCTGAAGTTCCTTCATAGATTTCCGTAATTTTGGCATCCCGAAAGAACCTTTCTACCGGATATTCCTTAGAATATCCGTAGCCTCCATAGACCTGAACAGCATCCGTTGTCACTTTCATGGCTGTCTCAGAGGCAAAAAGCTTCGCCATCGCAGCCTCTTTTGTGAAGGAACGTCCTTCATCATCTAAATGAGCTGCACGATGCACCAAAAGTCTGGCCGCATCAATTTGCGTGGCCATATCTGCTAAGATCCACTGAATCGCCTGGAATTCAGAAATGGCCTTTCCAAACTGGTGACGTTCTTTGGCATAGGCACTGGCAGCTTCAAAAGCAGCCCGAGCAATCCCCACAGCTTGAGCACCAATGCCAATCCGTCCACTATCGAGGGTTCGCAAAGCAATCTTAAGCCCTTGCCCTTCTTCCCCTAAAAGATTTTGAACGGAAACTTCGGCTTCATTAAAAATAAGTTGGCAACATCCAGAGGCTTTAATCCCCATTTTTTTCTCCACTTTACCTACTTCAACACCTTTTTGATGTTTGTCGACAATAAAAGCAGAAACACCTTTTTTCTTTTGGGCCTTATCGGTCACAGCAAACACGATGGCAATATCTGCTTGCGGGCCATTGGTAATAAAATTTTTAGTCCCAGACAAAATAAAGCGATCCCCTTTTTTTACAGCCACCGTTTGTTGATTGCCCGCATCAGAGCCCGCATTGGGTTCAGACAAACAAAAACATCCCAGCTTTTCACCTCGGGCTAAAGGAGTTAAAAAAGTTTTTTTCTGAACATCATTTCCAAAAAGTTTTAAGGGCTCACACACCAAAGAATTATTTACAGACATAATGGCTGCAGTGCTGGCGCAAGCCACGGCAATTTCTTCAAGCGCCAAAACATATGAAAAATGATCCAGGCCACTCCCCCCATAGACTTCCGGAACACAAACACCCATCAGTCCCAAGGCCGCCAATTTTTGAATCACGACCTTTGGAAAGGTTTCTGTGTGGTCCCACTGGGCGGCCTGAGGAGCAATTTCTTTTTGCGCCACATCACATGCCAGCCTCTGAATCATCCGATGTTGCTCTGATAACAAGAAAGACATCGAAGCTACCTTAGTGAAATTATTCAAGGAAGTCAAATTCTCGCCCCTCAATTGTAGTTCTATTAGACGCTGTTTAAAGTATTCACATATAAACACAATGCTTATTTTATAAGCATATTAATTATATTAATAATTACAATAAGTTATACGAAACTGTTAAAGCGTATTTAAGCTTTTTATAGATACATTTTGGCCTTAATTTTGCAGACATACACCCTGTATTTAAATGAGGGGCCCAAGCTTGAGAAGAGAAAAGCTTAGAATACTGCTAATTTCATTGATCTTTTTAGATATTTTTTCTTCTTTTGCATCTGGCAAAGTATCTGGCAAAACCCTGTCTTTTTTACCTGTTTTAAAAAGCCCTTATTTTTATCTTCTCAAAGCTGAAGGAGACCAAGGCTTAATCATTGATCGTTTTCAGCTCTTGGGGCAACTCTCGGATACCTTGCCACACGACATCCCTTCTTTGTTGAGATCTTATCGGCAAGGCTATTTGCCTTCACCCGAAAGAAAAATTTTTCACAGAAAAACAAATGATGTCCAAAGCTATTACCAGCTTGGGACATCTACGGATACCCCAACCTCTCTTGTAGGACTCACTCAAAAAGAAAACTCTTTATTTATAGCACACGAAAAAGGCATTGATGAACTTAGTCTAGATACCCTCTTAGAATTTCCACAAAAAATAGAAATAAATAGTTTCCAAGAACTCCCCTTTGCAACCGGAATTGTTTTTTTAAAATCGACCTTTAAAAATGAACTTAAAATCACATCTCAATACGATTCCAGCAAAAACGAATCTCAGCTTTCTTTATTTTTAGATGACAATACCCTCATCAATCAGTGGCATTCCAACATTCCTCTTTTGGGGCTGACTTTAGAAGAAGCCTCTCCCACACGTTCAAGCCTTACACTTTTGGCTGCAGGAGGAAAGGCAGGCATTCATCTTTTTACAGTGGATCTTGAAGAACCGACGGTTCACGAAAACTTTATCAAAAGAATAGAAACTTTAGATCCCCTAAATCCCGGAGATGCTATCACAGGCGTTTTATTTAAAAATGAGGATATTCATTTCATGGTCCAAAGCCAAACTCTTTCGACTCTTTACGAAGCTCCTTTGTCCTTCCTAAGTGCCCAATCTCATAAATTACACAAAAAACGACTTGATCAAGCAATCGATCCTACTTTTTCTTTTGCCCAAAATACAAAATCGCTTTTTAATGGCCTGCTGGCCTCCGTCCCCTTCGATGCAGATCGACTCGTCGATGCCTTTGGATTTGATACCGAAAAAAGTCTAGAGGAACAACTCAAAGCCCACGCACTTTTTGATAGTTTAACAGACGAAGAAAAAGCATCTTTGGAAAAGCATTTTAACATCTGGCGACAAGGAGGAGAAGTTGCCGGATTTGTCGGACAAATGGCCACCCTAGGGGGGCGATTTGTGTATGTGCGAAAACTAAGAAAAGCACGCATTGCTCAAAATATTGAAGAAATCAATCAAGTACGCGCTGGGTTGGGTCTTTCAGCTGTAACAGAAGGATCTTTACAATCCAAAACATGGCTTTCTCAACTCAATCAAGCAGAACTTATGGTACAAGATACAAACCCATTTGCTAAAAAACTAGAACAATTACAAGAGGGGAAAATTTTTTCTACCTCTCAAATGACCGATATTGTCAAACAGTTCGATCTACGGGCCAATTATGTGCGCCCGATAGAACGCGTTTTAACATCTTTAGGACATGCCTCCGCTGACATTCAAAAATTAGAACGCTGGTCTTTTGGAAAAGTAGTAAAGTTTTTTAAATCCGTATCTTCAAAAGATTTTGAGGTCATGTTCACCCCAGATATTCTTTCTAAATGGGAACGCTGGAAAAAATTAGAAACCATGAAAGAACTCTCCGACTTTCAAAAAGTGGAGCAATATTATCTTTCGATGGAGGTCAAAGCTGCCCTTTTGGGAGCCTGCCAAGGCGCAAAATCATTAGATATTTCAAGCCAAACCTTTCAGGCCTTGCAAGCTTTACAGGCACGACTGAGCTTAGCTCATCCTGGAGAAATTCATTCTCTTTTTAGGGAAACAGTGGAATTAGCCTATAAACTTGAAACCTCTGAAGAAGCCTATCGTCTCAACCGAATTTTAGAACTAAATACAGCCGGAAGAAATCTTTCAGATTTAGAAAAATTAGAAAAATTAAAACTTCTCATTAAATCCGGCTGGTCAGGCAATATTGGGAAAACAGCTGAGCCCACATGGAGTCTTGCCCAATTCCAAGGGAAACGAGCTCAATTGTTAGATACCTTAGATCAAATCTACGATTTTGAACACATGCAACGATCCACCTATGTGCAAAGAACATTTAAAAGAGGAAAGCTCAAAGAAGCTCTTTTATACACTGCCTATAGTGACGCTGCTAATATCGCCATAGAAGCTTGGGCCAGAGAACGCGAAGGCCGCCCCTTTCTTTCGCCAGGGCTCGCGCACAATCTTATTTGGAATACCTACATTATGATTCCCATTTTTGCGACGTCAGGATTACGAGTTGGCCGAGGCGATAAGATTTTTATTATCATTCTTAACGCCACAAGCTCAAGTTACATCACACAAAAGATGACAAAATGGGGAGGCGATCTTTTAAATATTGATGAAGGATCTCTTCTCACGCCTTCCCCCAAAATGCCTGTATCTGAAATGCCTGCGTATATGATGAGAGATGTTTTTCTAAATACCGATCCCACATTTAACAGTGGCTGGTTTTTATTTGATAGTGCTTGGTGCACCTTTCTTTCCACTCCTCGAGGAATTGGTGTAAGTCTTTTTTCTAATTATGCTGTTAGCCGCCCCGTATTGGATAAAGATGGCCCCTTATTTGCTGCCTTAAGACAAGGAGTTCGAGCCGGTCCCGTCTTTGCTAATGAAACCTTGGGCGCCTCAACCTATACGGTCATCTACCCTCAATTTTTTGATGATAAAAAATTAAATCTCACCCTCTTAGATGCCCGATTAGAAGTGATAGATCCTTGGCAAAAAGATGATTGGGAAACAGCTACGCCTAAACTGAAACTTTCATTATCCATTCATTCCTCCACAAAACCAAAGCCTATCCGCTTCCATTTAAGCGATGGAAAAAATGAAGAGTGGCTCGAGCTTCCTCAAGAACTCTGGAAAGAAGTTCATGAACAATACTACGATCTTGTTTGGGAAAAAGAAATTTCATATGGGGAAGAATTCACGTTTTATATTTTAGATGAACTTGAAATTTCCAACGAGAGCAGAAAAGTGGGGAGCAGCCTCAACCCTTTTCAAGAAAAAACATTAGAAGAAGGGAAAACACTCACTGTAGAAGACGAACTGGTTGCATTGGCTCAGGAAGAAGATCCTTTTGTCCAAGGTTTATTTAAAGCGTTGCTTTCTATTTCTCAAGAAGCTGCCACTGAGCTTCTCAAATCCAAACCTCATTTTGCTGCTGGTATGCTCTATATGATTGGCCAATATTTAGAAGCTGTCTCTTTAGATTTGGTTCAAGGCAACGAATCTCAAAGTACAAGTTTAGATATCTTAAAAGAAGCGCTTCAAATCACAAAGTCCGTTAATTTTTCAGATACCCCCGTGACCAAAGATCTTATCGACCAGCTCAGACAAAGATTAGAAGTCTTAACTCACCAGGCCATCCCACAAAAGACACTTTCTTTTTCTGAACCGGACTCTCAACAACGATGGCTAAATTTTCATACCAAAAAAATATTAGCTTCTATCCAAGAAGATATTTTAAAAGAAACCCGAACATCGTGGGGAATTTTAGATGAAGGGAGTAAAAACGACTGGTATACCTTCCAGCTCTACAGAGGCTATAGTTTGGGACTCTCCAAACTCTATCGTTGGTATCAAACACACTTTCATTCGGAACTAGGTTCTCGTTCGTATTCAATTGAACAACTCACTCAAGCGCTCGATGAAATGAAAAACTATGGAAGTGATCTAGAACAGTCTTGGACAGCAAGTCTTTATTGGTCTGATAGCACGTTGATCGAGTTTTCAAGCAAATTTAAATTTTTGGAGGAAGTA
>JAHFEZ010000010.1:0-13978 GCA_023248265.1 Deltaproteobacteria bacterium | reverse complement strand
TAAAGCACGCTCAGAAAGAAATATGTATGTCTATTTCTGTCTTACTTTTTTCTATGTCCACTTATGCTCTACCTCAAAACTTTATCGTAACTCCCTCCTATAGACTCTTCTCAGGAGAAACTAGAAATTATGTCATTTCCATCTCTGATCATACTTTGCAAATTTCATCGGTAAAAGATCCTTCTCATCTTACGGATGCTACCTTTATTTCAGATGTTTGGCTTGATTTTAATCCAGCACATATCTTTTTAGAACCCATTCCAGAAGAAAGCCCTCAAAATAAAATTGATCCTCATCAAAACTTGATCTTTGTCTCTGACACGGGCGAATCTCACACGCTTTTACTTCGAGACATCTTGGCACAAGCTTTTCAAAATAGAGACAAAAAAATAGAAGAAGAGCGTACGCAAAGAAAAGAAGAACATCAAAAAGCTCTTCAAGAATATGAGTCTAGCCAACACTATGCCCTTGCCAAGGCTTACAATATTGCCGATGGCTTTTTAAAAGGGTTTATTCCCTTTGATGACGACCTCATTGCTCAAGCCATAAATTATTACATTTTGGGAACAACCCCTCAAAAAATGGTTTTAGAAGATTTAAAATCTAGAAATCTTTTAGGAGAATTTAGCCCTGAAGATGCCAAATACTTTAAATCATTTGCCCATGCAAATAAGGTTGCTTCTGCTGTCGGACTCACAGCAATCGTTGCGCTGCCACTCATCATCAAAGGACGTCAAATGTACCAGGCCACACAGGCAGCTCGTCAAGCAACTACTCCGTTTGCTACCATTAAATCTCCGCAAGCTTGGGTAGCCACTTACTTTGATTCCGATAAACTTCGAAGATCCCTTGTTTTTATGGGAGTCACAAACCTAGCATGGCTCGCTGGAGATTTGGTTATCACCCCTCTCGTTCAGAAGGAATGGAATGGATGGGGACAAGTGGCTTATGATGGAGGATTTATCAATACCTTAACAGGGGCCATTTTACTTATTGTGAGTTCCAAAACCTCTCTTGCTAAAAAGGGAATTTTAATGGTTATCGCTACAGATATTGTCTCGCCCCCTTTTCAAAGTTTACAAAACACTATCAATAAAAACCCTGATAAACCCTACGACCCCATTCAGGCAACCTGGGACAAGCTCTACCTTACTTTATATTGTATCCCAAAAGGCACAATTGCTATGGGAATACAAAAGAGATGGGAAAGACAATGGATGACTAAAGGTTTTACAGAAGAACAAGCAGCTGCGAGAGTACAACTTCCCGTAGCGATAGCCAATGAGGCTGCTGGAAATATTCCCTATACTATTTTGGTAAAACCAGGAAAAAAAATTTTAAGAGACCATCTCACTCCGATGATAGAAGCGGATCAATTTAATTTAGAGAAATTTCTAGATGAAGTAGAAATTGAAGAAGTCATTATCCTTGAACCTCATTAACTATCACTACGGGGATTTCAGGACAATAACTCACTCACTTCTTCTAGTCTCTCTAAAGAACTCTGCACTACAACTGGCACGGCTACAATTATTTTTTTTGCTTTTTGGCTTTGGCAGAATAAATCGCAGCTCTCATGGTAGCTCCAACACCCATGTGTCAGGTTGATCTTGATACCCTAAAAGTTTTTGGGCCAGCTTTTGTCCTGCATCTTTTCTATTTTTAAAAATAAAAATGGTTTTTACGACTATCTACCCACAAATTGCGGGGGACGTTTGGCTAAGAATGCACGGGCGCCTTCTTTTTGATCTTCAGTATCGAAGATTTTGGCAAAGGCTTCGGCTTCCATCTCAAGCGCATCAATCAATTCCTTATGATACCCATCTTCAATCACCCGCTTGGCCTGCGCAATCGCAAGAGGGCCCTTGGAAAGAATAAGCTTTGCAATTTTCATCACATCTTCCATGAGCTGGGCATCGTGGCACACTTTATTGACAATCCCAAGGCGTTGAGCTTCATGCGCATAAATGATCTTTCCTGTAAAAACAAGTTCCTTCGCCATGGGTTTGCCCACCAGTCGCGAAAGCCTTTGGGTTCCACCCCATCCCGGAAGAATACCAAGATTGACTTCGGGCTGACCCAACTGCGCATTTTCTCCTGCATAAATAAAATCACAGCTCAATGCCAACTCACATCCTCCTCCCAATGCATAGCCATTTACTGCAGCAATCGTGGGCTGAGGAAGTTCTTCTAAGCGTGTAAATACTTTTTGTCCAAATTTGGCAAGCTCAGCTGCTTCTTTAGATGTCATTTTTTCAAATTGAGAAATATCTGCTCCAGCAATAAAAGCTTTATCTCCTGCTCCTGTCAGAACCAAAACTTTAATCACATGACTTTTTTGAACATGTTCCAAAACAGTCAGCAATTCTTCCAGCATCGCTTGACTGATGGCATTTAAAACTTTGGGACGATTAAACGTCACAAGAGCAACGCCTTTCAAATCTCCATGTTTTTCTTCGTACGTTAAATTGTGATAGGTATTATTTTGCACTTTGGCTGGTGTAGTCATAGAATCCCCTCCCTGATTTTCGCCCCGTGTAACCCGCTTCAACATATTTTTTAAGAAGTGGGCAGGCTCTGTATTTTGAATCTCCTGTATCGTGAAACATGACTTCCAAAATTGCTTGAGCTGTATCAAGTCCCACATAATCTAAAAGTTCAAAAGGCCCCATGGGAAAATTACATCCCAATTTCATCGCGGTATCAATATCTTCCACCGAAGCCAATCCCTCTTGCAGGGCAAACACGGCCTCATTGAGCATGGGCACCAAAATACGATTGACAACAAAAGCTGGGGAATCCTTAGCTTCGATAAATGTCTTTCCCATTTTTTGAGCAAGCTCTCGTACCAAAGCAAACGTTTCGTTCGACGTTCTCAAACCCCGAATCCCCTCCACCAACTTCATCAAGGGCACAGGATTCATAAAATGCATGCCGGCTACTTTTTCAGGCCGCCGTGTGGCTGCGGCAATGCGCGTAATCGAAATTGAAGAAGTATTGGAAACCAAAATGGCTTCTTTAGGGCATACTTCATCGCATTTCTTAAAAAGATCAAGTTTCACAGGAACATTTTCTGTCGCTGCCTCAATTACAAAATCAGCTTTAGAAAAATCGGATATTTGGGTTGTAAGCTGAATCCGCTTTAAGGTTTCAGATCTTTGTACAGACGTTATTTTTTCTTTTTTTAAAAGTCGATCAAGACTCTCTGAGATTGAAGCCAATCCTTTTTGAAGGCGCGCCTGATCTACATCTAACAAAAGCACATCCAGTCCAGAGCTGGCCGCCACTTGAGCAATTCCAGATCCCATCAGGCCTGAGCCTATGACTCCTATGGTTTTAATTTTCATAAAACTTCCTCCCAGTTTCAACTAGATTTTTTAAATATGGAGCCGGAGCAAAGCGCACCCCATAGCGTCGGTGTAAAATCTCAAGTTCGCTATAGACTTTCCCCACCCCAAGCTTATGGGCATAGCGCAAAAGCCCTCCTCGAAACGGTGGAAATCCAATTCCAAAAATCATGGCCATATCCAAATCCGCGGGAGACTTGATAACACCATCCCCCAAACACAAACACGCCTCATTAATCATTTGAAAAACCATGCGATTTTGCCATTCTTCAGAAATATATTCTTGAGGTTTGGGATAAACCCCCAGAATAGAATAAATCATAGAGTTTTCTTTTTTATTCTTTTCCGCTCCTTTATAAAATCCTTTTCCGTTTTTATTTCCAAAATATCCCGCTTCCACCGCACGATCTAAAATGGCGTGAGGTCTTAGCCGATCTCCAAACGCATGATGAAGGATGTGGGCCACTTTTTGACAAATATCAATCCCCACGGCATCCAACAACGTAAAGGGCCCCATGGGCATTCCAAAATCAAGCATCACTTCATCAATCGTTGAGGCCGAGATTCCTTCTTCTAAAAGATATGCTGCTTCATTCATATAGGGCATAAGAATTCTGTTCACTAAAAATCCAGCGGAGTTTTTAACAACCACAGGCACTTTGCCCAAGGTCTTCGCAAACTCAACCATCGTCACAATCGTTTGATCAGAGGTTTCTGGCGCCACCACAATTTCTACCAAAGGCATTTTGTGTACCGGATTAAAAAAATGAAGCCCAATGACACGATCTTTACCATCACACTGAGCTGCAATATCTGAAATAGACAAAGAAGAAGTATTCGTTGCTAAAATGGCATCGTGTGGAACTTTAGCTTCCAACGAGGTAAAAAGTTTTTGTTTTATACTTAAATCTTCCACCACAGCTTCAACCACCACATCTACTTTTTTAAATCCGTAAAGTTCTGTCGTAGGCCCAATCCAAGACATTTTTTGCTCAAGTTCTCTTGGCGTCATATGTCTTTTATCCACGATATCTTGATAGAGCTTTCGACTGTATTTAAGCCCCTTGGCAATCGCCTCTTCATTCACATCTTTAAGACGAACAGAAATATCTTTATAACTTAAAAGCTGCGCAATTCCGGCCCCCATCGCCCCAGCTCCTATCACGGCTGCATGCTTTATTTTTTTAGGTTGAAGATGAGAGCTGGCAACCCCTGTTTGTTTTTTTGCAACTTCCCGTTGAAAGAAAAGTCTAATTAAATTTTTTGAAACTTCGGTATCCGAAAGCTGGCCAAATCCTTCTGCTTCAATTTTAAGACTGTCCGTCAACCCTCGATCAAGACATTCATAAATAACATCTAAAGCTTTGAGCGGCGCAGGATAATGCCCCCGCGTTCGATTTAAAATCATGTCTTTGGCTTTTTTATAAATCATGTGACGCCCCAGACGATTTTTCTCAAGCAAAAAACTCCCCCATGAAATAGCAGAAAAAGAAAAACTCTTTTTCTTTTTCCAAAGTCCCTGTTCTAAAACCTGAATGGCTCGATCCAACAAAAGTTCTTGAGGAACCATTTCATGAACCAATCCTGTTTTTAAACATTTTTTAGCAGGCCAAATTTTGGCTCCTAAAATCATATCCAAAGCTCCTTGAAGTCCAACCAATTTTGGCAGCCGGACACATCCTCCCATTCCAGGCAAAATCCCCAATGAAACTTCGGGTAACCCAATTTGAGTTTTGGGATGGTCTGTTGCAATGCGATAGGTAAACCCCAGCACCAGTTCACATCCTCCGCCCAAACAAGCTCCATGAATGGCCGCTACCGTCGGAAATGGAAGTGATTCAATTAGAGTAGGAAGCCCTTGAGCTTCACTGGATTTAGCCATCCCTTCTTGAGCCGATCGAATGGATAAGATTTCATGAATGTCTGCACCGGCAATAAAAATATCAGGTTTGGCGCTGACTAAAATCATACCTTTAATCGTAGGAGTTTTATGGAGATCTTTAATTAGTCGCTCTAATTCTTCTCCAACTTCCAGTGTAATTTTATTTATTTTTTCTTCTTCTAAATCAAAGGTTACAATGGCAATGGGAAAATTAGAATTTTCTGTGATACGAACTTTAAATGCTTTCATGCGTATCTCTCCAAAATCATAGCTCCCCCTTGACCACCCCCGATACAAATCATAGCCAATGCATGTTGAAGCTGTCTTCGCTTCATTTCTTTGGCCAGAGTTATTATAATCCGAGCCCCACTCGATCCTACCGGATGTCCCAGGGCAATCGCCCCCCCATTGACATTGACAATCTGGGGGTCCACGTCCCCTAAGGGTTCACTTTGATCTAAATATTCTTTGGAAAATTTTGAACTTTCAAACGCTTTAAATACCGCTAACACTTGCGCTGCAAAAGCTTCATTGAGCTCTATCAGCTGAATATCTTTAAAGGTTAAATGCGCTCTTTCTAACGCAAATTTGGTAGCAATCACAGGCCCCAACCCCATGCGCTTGGGCTCAATTCCCCCAAAGGCATAGGCGCGAATGGCAGCCAAAGGAGCATAGCCTAAAGACAATGCCACATCTTCTCTCATCACAAGCACAGCCACCGCTCCATCTGTAATTTGAGAACTATTGCCTGCCGTCACTGTCCCATACCGTCGATCAAAGAAAGGTTTTAATTTACCAAGCTGATCTAAGGTTTGATTTTTACGAGGGCCAATATCTTCTTTAATGACTTGAGTATACTCTTTGGGAATATACACAGGGGTCACTTCATCTAAAAATTTCCCCTCTTCCCAGGCCTTCGCTGTCTTTTGATGACTTCTTAAAGCAAAACGATCTTGATCTTCTCGAGAAATCCCCCACTCTCTGGCCAAAAGTTCGGCTGTCTCTCCCATATTGAGCCCACAGATGGGATCCATCAGTCCTTCTAAAAGAGCAATGCGAGGTTTTAAAAAAGAAAATCTAAATTTTAAAAGAGTCTGTATTTTTTGAAGAGGCGTTTTAGACCTCATGAAACTGTTTAAGAAGTCAGCGTAAGTCTTTTGAAATAAAAGAGGAATATTGCTCATAGATTCGGTACCGCCTGCAATAACTACTTGAGCATATCCTAAGCGAATTTTGGTATAGGCCTGAGCAATGGCCTCCATTCCTGAAGCACAATTTCTTTGCACGGTATAGGCCGGAACGTGATGAGGAATATGGCTATTTAAACTAATGACACGCGCAATATTCGTAGCTTCGGCGGGCTGTCCAATATTTCCAATAACCACTTCATCGATGATACTGGGATCGAGATCGGTTTTGGCCAAAAGCTCAGAAACCGCAATTCGGCCCAGTTCTTGAGCGGAGATAAAATTAAACGCTGCCCCTGCTTTAACATAGGGGGTTCTCACTCCTTCAACAATGACAATATCCGACGCAGCCATCCTTTACAGCCATATCATCTCTTAAAATCAACTTTCAACTTAAATTTGACTTCATTTCATGAAGTTTTTATAACAAAGGTATGAAAGCTACCCTGATCTATGGCGCGTGCCTCTTCGTTACACTTGTAGCCACACTTCTTTTTTATACTTTTTTAAAATTTTTCTCTTTAGTGTAGGACTCTAGTCTTGCTGTGGTGGATATACATCCCCCTACAAACAGTTTTAGATAGCTCCGTTGTAGTCTCCACATGCTCTTTGGACTCTCGAATATCATTATAATGCTGAAAAGCGATAACAAGGGTTTGGGAAATATTTTTTTCCTGGCTCGTGACACTAAAATGAAGTTCTTCTTCTTGCGCCACATATCGACTAAAAAAAACCTTAGCATCTGAAACGGCTTTCAAGGTTTCATCTTCATTTAAAATTCTCACCTTTAAAAGCTCAATAATGCGATCGTCTAAATTTGCATCGAAAATTCGAACTTTTTCCAAAAGCTCTTCGCGCCCAAAGGCCAGTCGAAAATGATATTTTTTAATCCCAGAATTTTTCTTAATTTCTTCTTCATATTCCTCTTGAAGCTCTGGCCACTTGGAACGTTCTGTTGGAGGAAGCATTTGAACCCAGAGTCTTTGATCCATGTCATGGTACAAAAGACTCTTTTCAATATAAGATTTTTTTTGACACTCGGGACACTGAACTTGATTAATTTCGCCACTTAAGAGCTTTCCCTTGAGTTCTTTGCTTTCTGTGACATTGAGGGAATCCCACAGTTTTGTTTCAAATTCATGACCACAGGTACACCGCAGCTGGAAACGTTGCACAGACATTATTTTTTGATTCTCTCGATATATGCTTTTTCGGCTGTATCCACCCGAACCAAATCTCCTTGATTAACAAACTGAGGCACTTGAACCACAAGCCCTGTTTCTAACGTCGCAGGCTTGGTAGAACTTGTCACAGTGGCCGTCTTGAGTCCCGGAACAGTCGACTCTACTTTTAAAACCACCGAGGCCGGCAACTCAAGGCTCAGAGGCTTTTCTTCATAAAAAGCAACTTGTACTTTTTGGTTGGGCGTTAAAAGTAAATTCATATCTCCCATGGTATCTTTCATCATTGAAATTTGTTCATGAGTCTTAGAATCCATAAAGAAAAATTCATCTTGATGGTCATAGAGATATTCCATCTCTCGATAATCTAAGGCTGCCTTTTCCACTCTATCTTCCGAAGAAAATCGTTTTTCATATTGAGTGCCAGTTGCAATATTTCGAAGCTTAGTTTGCACAAAGCCTCGTAAATTCCCAGGGGTCACATGAAGCGCATAGGTAACCCGAAAAAGATCCTTACCTTCTTTGACAATCATTCCCACTCTCATTTGTGTAGCTGCAATGAGCATATCTTTATATATTAAATATGGAAATCTTCGTAAAGCAATTTCGACACCCCTTCTTTAAACCGGCAAGGATGAAGAGAACTGGCATCGACCGTTTTATAACTTCCATCTAGAATCAATTCCGCCATGGCCAGACCCACCCCATAAGACTGCATCGCTCCATGGCCCGAAAAAGAGTGGGCCTCATAAATATTCGCTGCAGGATCCACGCACCCTACCACCCCACTGTAATCGGGACTCACTTCATACAGGCCCGCCCACCCTGTCTTGTGCTTGAGAGCTTGGGCTTTGCTCATACGATGGGCCAAGGGGGGCCAAATGTCTCGTTCAAAAAAGCGATCTCCCTCATAGGTAAAATTATATCCTGAAGGCTCATGAGGGGTGGCAAAACCTGCCAAAATGTGATCGGCTTCGGCGTGAAAATACACGCCACTGCTATCTACAATCATTCCATACGGAGATAAATTAATACCTTTGCAATCAAAAATACTCACTTGCCGCCTCACGGGCTTACAGTCCACCACATGCCCATAGAGCTTTGCAATTTTAGAAGCCCAGGCTCCTGCAGCATTGATGACTCGAGTGGCGATTATTTTTCTTTCCGGATAATCTTGGGCGGGATGATCTTGCGACGTATTTCTTTGACTTAAAAGTTCAAAAACTTCTTTTTCATTGGGACATTGAGATGCATAACAAAGGTCATCATATTTTATTTCCAAAGAATCACTTTTTTTTGTAATGGCTTTAACATACGCTCCATCTATAAAAGCGCAGCCTTCTTTTTTTGCGTGCGTTCTAAAAAACTGCTTAAGTAAATTAGGATTAAAAATTCCATCTTGTGGTGCAAAAGAAGCCCCTGCGATATCCTCGATACAATCAATATACGGAATATGACTTTGAACTTCTTGCGGCGTCCATGTTTCAATATTTAATTCTAAAGATTTAAAGAGAGGGGCTAAACGTTGATAGGTTTGCCATTTATTTTTGTCATATAACCACACATAGCCTTTTTGTCGAAATCCAAATTGCTCAGGATCAGATGCCAAAAAATCCAGTGTCAACCGAGATAACTCAATATTGACTCTATGAAACCACTCTGCCCTGGCTCCACCGGCATTGAGTTCTGAAGAACTATATTTTCCTTGAAAATCGACATCTAAGAGTGCAACAGACATCTTTTTTCGTCGAGTGGCATGGTAGGCAATAGCGCTCCCCACAAGACCTGCGCCAACAATTACAATATCAAACTTTTGGGGTGTCATCTGTTCACTTAAATCATGTATATTAAAAGATAAAATAAGCATAGGAAAATTCTCTTGATTTAGCAACATGCAAATTATACATCGATAGTGTGGATGAAATTAAATTAGATGAGATCTTAGGCCAAAATATTCTTTTAACTACCGTCGATAAAGTTGCCAACTGGGCACGGTATTCAGCCATTTGGCCCTTTACCTTTGGGCTAGCTTGCTGTGCCATTGAAATGATGGCTGTAGGCTCCCCTCGTTACGATTTGGACCGTTTTGGAGCAGGTGTCTTTAGGGCCACCCCCCGACAAGCGGATTTGATGATCGTTGCTGGGACAGTCACCATTAAAATGGCCGAGCGTGTCCGACGGCTTTACGAACAAATGTGCGAACCCCGATATGTCATCTCAATGGGCAGTTGTGCCACCCACGGGGGCCCATACTGGCAATATGGATATCACGTCTTAAAAGGTGTCGATCGCGTCATTCCCGTCGATGTTTATGTCCCAGGATGCCCTCCCCGACCGGAGGCTTTGATTCAAGGAATTTTAATGCTTCAAGAAAAAATCAAAAAAGAATCTATCACACAGGCACTCTTTAAATCTCATGGCAAGCTTTATGGATAGCAAAACCATAGCCGAAAAACTCAAAGAAAAATTTCCTGATGCGATTGAAACCTTCAAAGAACCTGCATCGGGCGCTCATGGAGACCCCTGGATTGAAGTTTCACCAGAAAAAATTCATACCATTTTAAAATTTCTAAGAGAAAATGAAAATTTATCATTTGATAATCTTTTGTGTATCAGTGGCGTAGATTATTCCGATCGCCTAGAAATTGTCTATCATCTGCACTCATATCACCATCTTCATAAAATTGTGATTAAAACACTCCTTAAGGACAAACAAAATCCACAAATTGAAACAGTCTGTGATCTTTGGAAAGGGGCCAATTGGTTAGAGCGAGAAGTGTATGATCTTTTTGGAATCAGCTTTAAAAATCATCCGGATCTTCGTCGAATTTTATTGCCAGATGATTGGGAAGGCTACCCTTTACGAAAAGATTATAAACACCAAGACTATTGGCATGGCATCAAAATAGGGATGTGAAACGATGTCTGAATTAAAAACACAAGAACTAACGATCAACATGGGCCCCCAGCACCCTTCTACCCATGGGGTACTCCGTATCGAACTTCTGACCGATGGAGAAGTGTGCATGAGAGCTATTCCTCACATCGGCTATCTACACCGTTGCTTTGAAAAACACGCCGAAAATGTGGATTATATGGGAGTCATGCCCTTTGTTGATCGCATGGATTACGTGGCTTCCATGAATAATGATATCGCCTATGCCATGGCGGTAGAAAAACTTTTGGGTGTCGAAGTTCCCAAACGCGCTGAGTTTATTCGAGTGGTCATGGCTGAACTCAATCGTATTGCAAGCCATCTTTTGGCCATCGGAACCTATGGTTTAGATGTTGGAACCTTTACCCCTTTTATGTGGGCCTTCCGGGATCGAGAGTTCATTTTAGATATCTTTGAAATGGCCTCGGGGGCTCGTCTGCTCTATAATTATCTTTGGATTGGGGGCGTGTGGATGGATGTAACCCCTGGCATTGAAGAAAAAATAAAAGAATTTGGTGACTACTTTGGTCCTCGCATTGATGAATTAGACACCATTCTTTCTTATAATCAAATTTTTATTAACCGAACCAAAAACGTGGGCATTATCCCTCTAGAAACAGCCATTAATTATGGGCTGACAGGCCCCAATCTCAGAGGGTCCGGAAAGAAATGGGACCTTAGAAAAAATGAACCTTATTCTATCTACCCGGAATTGGAATTTGATGTGCCTATTGGAACAGGAGAAATGGGTGCCGTGGGAGATTGCTGGGATCGATACATGGTTCGTGTTCGAGAAATGAGAGAAAGTTTAAAGCTTGTCAAACAAGCGCTCAAACAAATGCCTGCAGGACCTTTCCGAGCCAAGATGCAACGCGTTCGACCTGCTCCAGGAGAAGCGTATTTTAAAACGGAAAATCCCCGAGGGGAACTGGGTTTTTATATTGTCAGTGACGGTTCCATTAAGCCCTATCGTGTCAAAGGCAAATCCCCTTGCTTTACCTCGATTAGCTGCTTGGATGAAATTTGCCAAGGGGCCATGATCGCCGATGTGGTGGCTATTATTGGAAGCTTAGATATTGTGTTAGGAGAAGTGGATCGCTAAAATGAAAAAATATTTTTTAGATATTTATCGAGGTATGAGATCTATCCTTAAAGGAATGATCCTCACCTTGATTGTGGCCTTTCGCCCAAAAGCAACTATCCAATATCCTTTTGTCAAACGTGAGCTTCCAACGCGTACCCGTGGACGACTCTATTGCAATATTGACGATTGCATTGGCTGTAAACTGTGCGCTGTGGCTTGCCCGGTCGATTGTATTTATATCACCGCCAATAAACGAGGGCCCGAAGAAGAGATCCCTCTAACTTCTCCAGAATCAGGGGCCAAGCAAAGAAAATTCCATCTGCCTCAATTTGATATTGATTTTACTTTGTGCTGTTGGTGCAGTTTGTGTACTGTGGTTTGTCCAACTGACTGCTTATATATGACCAAAGAATATGAATTTTCTGTCGCAAATCAACAAGACCTAATCTGGCAATTTGGAGAAGGACAAAAACCAGGCCCCAAACAAAAAATAGAACCTCCACACTTGAAAAGCGTCAAATGACTCTTCGTTCTCTTTTGGTTTTCTGTGTCACTCTTCTAGGACTCAGTATCGGACTTTCTTCTTATTACCGCCTCTATCGATATTTAAGACTTGGAAAAAACGAAAATCGCTTTGATCACCTCAATCAAAGAATCAAAGTTTTTCTCATAAACGTCATCGGCCAGAAAAAAATGTTTAAGGATTTTATCCCAGGCTTAGCACACGCCTTTGTCTTTTGGGGGTTTTTAGTTATTACAATCGGCACCCTTGAAATGATTTTACATGGTATTTTCCCGTCGTTTACATTTGAATTCATAGGACAAATCCCTTATCTTACGATTCTTTTTTTTCAAGATATTTTCTTTGGCCTTGTGCTCCTTGCAATTATTTTCTTCTTTTATCGTCGGATCATTTTAAAACCCAAGCGCCTAGAAGTCCTCAGCGCTCATTCGGCGTGGGATGCAAAATTTATTTTAAGTCTCATCAGTCTTTTAATGCTCACCGCCCTGCTCTATAACGGAGCTTCCATGCTTGTAGCTCCTTTTCGCATGTGGAGAAACTATCAACCTCTTTCTTCGCTCACGTCTTTGGGATTGGGACTATTTTCTTTTTCTCTTAATTCTTTGCGATATCTTCAAGAAGGCTCTTGGTGGCTACATCTTTTAACGGTTTTAGGATTTTTTTGTTACCTTCCTTTTTCTAAACATCTCCATGTGATGGCTGCCGCTCCCAATATCTTTTTTACGACTCTAACTCCTCGAGGTAGGCTTAAAAAATTAAATCTCACCGATGAAACTCAAACAACCTTTGGTGCTGGAAAACTCGAAGATTTTACCTGGAAACAACTTTTAGATGGGTACGCTTGTACGGAGTGCGGACGATGCAATGAATTTTGTCCCACCTACACGACTGGAAAACCCTTAAAACCCAGAAGCTTGATTGTGGATCTCCGCCATCATCTTGAAGAAAAAGGGAAAAATCACACTCTCGCCAAATCCATGATTGGAGAAGTGTTCTCCGAAGATGTCATCTGGGATTGCACCACCTGTGGCGCCTGCGTAGAAGCCTGCCCTGTTTTTATCGAGCACGTTGATAAAATTGTGGACATGCGAAGAAATCTGATTCTTATGCAAGGAAAAATGGAACCCGAAGCTCAAAAAGTTTTTATAAATTGGGAAAACACTTCCAATCCTTGGGGGCTGGCTCCTTCTTCCAGAGGAGACTGGGCCAAAGAATTAGGCCTAAAAACTTTGGCCGAAAATTCCCATGTTGAATATCTTTATTACGTTGGCTGTGCGGCTTCTTTTGATAGTCGAAGCAAAAAAGTGGCCCAGGCCTTTGCCAAACTCCTTTTAAAGGCAGGAGTTAGTTTTGGAATTTTAGGGACTGAAGAAAAATGCAATGGCGAATGTGCCAGACGGATGGGCAATGAATACTTGGGCCAACAAATGATTGAAGACAATAAAAAAGTCCTTTTTAAATATAACGTCAAAAAGATTTTAACCACCTGCCCTCACTGTTTTAATACGTTAAAAAATGAGTACCCCGATTTTGATGCCCACTTTGAAGTTTATCACCACACTGAATTTCTGATGAAACTGGTTCAAGATGGAAAATTAAAAGTGACCAAAGAACTTGAGAAAAAAATTACGTATCATGATCCTTGTTATTTGGGACGCTACAATCAGATTTACGATGCTCCCCGAAATCTTTTAAAACTTGTCTCAGGAAATACGCCCATTGAAATGCATCGCTGCCGCTCACAAGGATTTTGCTGTGGTGCAGGCGGAGGCCGCATGTGGCTTGAAGAAACCCGTGGCTCTCGCATTAATGTGAATCGTGTCGAAGAAGCCCTAGAAA
>JAHFEZ010000041.1:2988-11089 GCA_023248265.1 Deltaproteobacteria bacterium | reverse complement strand
AATCTAGGTATACAGAGAGCCAAGATTTTAGCCAAGGTATTACATGTACATCCTGCTGTTCTTGTATTTCCTGATCTTTTTGAAGAAGCCGCTTAAAAAGTACTGATTTTGTGTGCAATGGTCGGGGTGGCGGGATTTGAACCCACGACCTTTTCGTCCCGAACGAAACGCGCTAGCCAGGCTGCGCTACACCCCGTACTGCAGTCAAAAATCCAAAACTTCGTCAAATTGATTGATTATGCCTAAATTATGTTATTTCAGCTATTTAATATTTTTTTGAGAAATAGTCATTCAAAATTTGAGCGTGGTCAAAAACCAGAGGGGGTAGATTTTTTCGAATAAAAACTCCAATTTCTTTGGCATCGTCACAGGCTTTGGGAGTTCCGCTTGCTTTTGCGATATAGACGGCCGTCACCGTATGATGTCTGGGATCACGCAGAGGTTCTGAATACGTATGAAATTGTCGAATTAGTTTTATGTCTAAAGAGGTCTCTTCCTTAGCTTCTCGAATGGCGGTTTGTTCTAAAGATTCCCCATAGTCAACAAATCCTCCTGGAAGCGCCCATCCCAAAGGCGGATTTTTTCTTTCAATAAGAATAATTCCTAACACCTTAGAATCTTTTTCTAACTCAATCAGGATATCGACAGTTAATTTAGGCTGTTTATATTCTGGCATATTATAAATACCGATGCCCTTTTAACCATTCTACTGTCTCGCGAACTCCGACAGACAATGGAACTTGGGTTTTAAAATGGAGTTCTCGCTGCAATTTTTCGGATGAACAAATCCAAGAACGTGCTGTTAGCTCTGGAAATTTCTTACTTGTGAGCATCACATCTTTTTTAGTGAGGTAGGCGTATCCATCTCCTACGAAAGCCAAGAGTCGCACCAAAAGCCCAGGAACATAAATAAAATGTGGAGCTTTAGAGAAAGGCCTTGAAAGATGAGCCGCCAAACTTTCAAAAGAATAAAACTCTGGATTGGCAATAAAATAGGTCTGCCCTTTGGCTGCATCAGATTGAGAAGCCGCATACATGCCATCAACCAAATCTTTCACATAGACAATTGAAAAATAACGCTCATAGGGTGGCGGAACTAAAAAAATGCCTCGTTTGGCAAATTTAAAAAAAGTTAAAAAGTTAGAATCCCTTGGCCCATAGACAATGGGGGGGCGAATAATGGTCAAAGGTAAGGTAGGAAATTTTTGTTTCAAGCGATGCTCTGCCTCTAACTTACTTTTTCCATAATCACTGACCGGATGACAGGGAGACTCTTCCGTAGGCTTTTGAGTCCCTTCCGCAGGCCCCGTTGCTGCTACAGAACTAACAAAAATAAAACGTTTTAAATTTGGAGCATATTCTTGTGCTGCTTGGGCCAAATAAAGCGTTCCATCACAATTGACAGAGAAGAATTTTTCACGCGTAGAACCTTTAATAGCCCCTGCCACATGATAAATGATATTGACGCCCTCAACAGCGGCAGGCAACGTTTCTGGTTGAGTGATGTCCCCATAAACAAGCTCTATGGGCAAATTTTTAATCCATTGAAGATTGCTGGTCTTACGAACCAGACAGCGAACAGAAAACTTTTCTTTCAGGAGCTTTTCAACCAAAAAGCTTCCGATAAATCCATGTCCTCCTGTAACTAATGCTTTCATATTCTAAGAAATTGTTGATTTTTGAGCGAGGCAAGGAAAAAGAAACGTTCAATTTTTAGGTGGAGACAAGGCCGCAGTGAGTGAAAGGCCGAGACGTACTTATGCAGTACGTTGAGGCCTTGAACGAGCGAGAACGCAGTATCCACCAAAAAGTGAACGTTTTTATTTCTTGGGAAGGATCTTATACATTCCCGTGCCGCACTTACTACACTTCCCCTTCATCGCAGGACGGCCATTTTTCATTTTGACTTGCTTGGTATCTTTCATTTCGCTTTTGGCTTTACATTTTACGCAATATCCTATTTCTGCCATAAACCCTCCTTTTTGTTATTACAGGCTTAACTAAATAAAACCAGTATAGTTTTTTGATTTTACTCTGTAAACAAAAAACTCTAAAGAGGATTGACGGGATTAGCAGAGATGACTATATTGACACCGTCTTGGAAAAAGAAATTAAGGAGTTTGAAAAGCATCTCCAATATGAACTGGCCGTCTCCCCGCATACATTAAGAAATTATATGAGTGATATCAATAAGTTGCATGTATTTCTCAAGCCCACTCCAAAAATAAAAACATGGGCTGATGTCACACCCTTAACCCTAAGAAGCTACTTAGGAACCCTCTATGCTCATAACACCAAAAGCTCTATTGCACGCAAACTTTCTGCACTGAAACACTTTTTTCAATATCTTTCCAAAGAAAAAATCATTGAAAAAGATGTTTCAGAACTCATTTCTATGACCAAACAAGAAAAAAAATTACCTCAGATTCTAGAAGTGGATGAGATATTTCACTTATTAGAAACTCCTGATCTTTCCACCCATAGCGGAAAAAGAGACCGTGCGATTCTAGAGCTTTTATATGCCACCGGAATTAGAGTTAGTGAACTGGTGGGAATCCATAGCCCCGATTTTGAGTGGCAGGAGCACCATCTCAAAGTGAGAGGCAAGGGTCGCAAAGAACGCATCGTTCCTTTTGGAGAAAAAGCCAAACAGGCTTTGAAAGCCTATGAAGAGTGTCGCCCTTTTTTTTATAAGAAAAAAGAAAATCCAAAAGCTTTCTTTTTAAATCAGCACGGCGGAAGACTCACCGCCCGAAGTGTGGCTCGCTTCATTGATAAATATATTCTGCTGTGTGGAAGTACTAAAAAAATTAGTCCTCATACGCTCAGACACTCTTTTGCGACTCATCTTTTATCTGCAGGAGCCAATCTTCGAGATATTCAAGAGCTTTTAGGTCACCAAAGTTTATCTACGACACAAAAATATACTCAAGTAAGCATTGCTCAACTCATGGAGGTTTATGACAAATCACATCCCAAAGCGTAAGATTCGTAGCACCACTGTTATTGGCATCCGACACAAGAATAAAATTGCTCTGGCCGCAGATGGCCAAGTCACTCTCGGTCAAACCATCATGAAACAACATGCCAAAAAAGTAAGACGTATTTTTAAAGATAAAGTCGTGGTGGGGTTTGCAGGTGCCACCGCAGATGCCATTACGCTTTTTGAAAAATTTGAAGGAAAGCTTGAGCACTATCATGGAAATCTCACACGCTCTGCTGTGGAACTTGCTAAAGATTGGCGCATGGATAAAGCGCTTCGGCGCCTGGAAGCGCTACTCATTGCTGCGGATGATAAAACCCTTTTGGTGATTTCTGGAAGTGGGGATGTCATTGAGCCTGACGATGGCATTGCGGCCATTGGCTCTGGAGGCCCGTATGCCACAGCAGCGGCTCGAGCCCTCATCACACACTCTAATCTCAATGCCAAAGAAATTGCAGAAACAGCCTTGAAAATTGCTGGAAATATTTGTATTTATACAAATCAAAATGTTCACTGTGAGGAAGTTTAAATGCTAACACCCCAAGAAATTGTTCAAGAACTCGATAAATACATCGTCGGCCAACACCAAGCCAAACGCGCTGTGGCCATTGCACTTCGAAATCGTTGGCGCAGGCAGCACGTCGACTCCGATCTGAAAGACGAAATTACACCTAAAAATATTATTATGATGGGGCCCACGGGTGTGGGCAAAACAGAAATTGCACGACGCCTGGCTAAACTGGCGGATGCCCCTTTTTTAAAAATTGAAGCTTCAAAATTTACGGAAGTGGGCTATGTCGGAAAAGATGTAGAATCGATGATCCGCGATTTAACAGAACTTTCTGTCCGAATGACGAAAGAAGAAGAAAAAAAGAAAGTGTATGACAAAGCCAAGGAAAGAGCAGAGGAAAAGGTCTTAGATTTACTTTTGCCTCCCATTGAACGAAAAGTTTCTCCTCGAACCACAGGAGATCCTCACGAAATGATCCTTTCTTTGGATGCGCCCGAAGAAACCACTCGAACCCGAGAAAAATTACGAGAAATGCTTCAAGCTGGAAAACTCAATGACCGAGAACTTACTTTGAAGTTGGAAGAAAAACCAAGGACAGGATTTCCGATGATGGTGGAAGTTATGACGCACCAAGGAAACCAAGAAGATATCGAACATCACCTCAAGGAAATGATGGGCAACATGTTCCCCAAACGAGCCAAACAAAGAAAATTAAAAACTCCAGAAGCCCTCAAAGTCCTGACCCAAGAAGAGGCTCAAAAAATGATCGATATGGATAGAGTCGTTGAACTGGCCCTCAAGCGCGTCCAAGAATCGGGCATTATTTTTCTCGATGAAATTGATAAAGTCGCAAGCCGAGGCTCTTCTCATGGGCCGGACATCTCTCGAGAGGGCGTGCAAAGAGACTTGCTCCCGATTGTAGAAGGATCCAATGTTTCTACCAAATATGGCATGGTAAAAACAGATCATATCCTTTTTATTGCTTCTGGGGCTTTTCACATGACCAAACCCTCTGATCTTCTTCCAGAACTTCAGGGACGCTTTCCCATTCGAGTTAAACTCGACAACCTCACCAAAGACGATTTTAAACGAATTCTCATTGAACCTAAGAATGCTTTGATCAAACAATATTGTGCCTTGATGAAGACAGAAGCTATCACCCTTGAATTTACACAAGACGCCATTGATGAAATCAGTGAGATTTCATCTTTGGTCAACGAACGTACAGAAAATATTGGAGCCCGAAGACTCCATACCGTCATGGAACGGCTGCTCGATCAAATTTCTTTTGATGCCCCTCACATGGCAGGGGAAAAAATTATCATCGATCGCGAATATATTCGAAAAAAATTACATGATATTGTAGAAGACGAGAACCTAAGCCGCTATATCCTCTGAATATCCACACTCTTTATTGAGACAGAAATGAACCGTTCCTTGCGTTTTGGTGGCCTTGACCACCAAGAATGGAGCTTTGCAGCTGGGACAGGGCTTCTTCACAGGGGGGTACCACGTTGCAAACGTACATTTGGGATAGTGAGAGCAGCTGAAAAAAACTTTTCCTCCTCGAGATCTTTTTTCAACAATGTCTCCCCCACAGTCCTTCGTCGGACAGGTAATCCCCAAAGTATACGATTTTGTAAACTTGCATTCCGGATATTTCGAACAGGCTAAAAAACGCCCAAAACGTCCTTGTTTCACCATTAAAGGATTTCCACATTTGTCACATTTTTCATCAGTCACTTCTTGAGGTTGAATCTCAACTTTTCCTGTCACTGAAATCTCAACTTCCTTTGTATTTTTACATTCTGGATAAGAAGAACAGGCCAAAAATTTTCCTCGACGCCCCCATTTTACAACCATAGGACTTCCACACTTGTCACAGATATGCTCAGTCTTTACTTCTTCTTTTTTAACATCACGCATGTGGAGTTTGGCCTTTTTTAAGGCCTGACTAAAAGGCCCATAAAAATCTTTGAGCATTTTTACCCAATCCACTTTTCCTTCTTCGACCAAATCTAACTTTTCTTCCATGCCTGCTGTAAATTCGACATCCATAATCTCTGGAAAACTTTTAACCAGAAGATCTGTCACAAGCTGCCCTAGTTCTGTCGAATAAAAGCGATTTTCTTTTTTCTCAACATATTCTCTTTCTTGAATCGCCGCTAAGATGGCCGCATACGTCGAAGGTCTCCCAATGCCATTTTCTTCGAGTGATTTCACCAAGGAGGCTTCTGAAAAACGAGGGGGAGGTTCTGTAAAATGTTGATTGGGTGTTAAGGTCTGAAGGGTTAGAGCATCTTTTTCTTGAACAGGAGGCAAAAGTTTTTCTGTATCTTCTTCCCTCTCCTCTTCTCCTTTTTTCCTTTGAATTTCTTCTCTTTCTTCTTGGTATACGGCTAAAAAACCATTAAATTTTATCACTTGCCCATACGCCCTGAAGAGATGTTTTCCTGCTTCGATATTGAGAGTGGTTTGATCCATCACCGCCTGAGACATTTGACAAGCCACAAAACGATTCCAAATCAATTCATACAAGCGAAAAAGATCTTTATCCAAATAAGGCTTTACCACCTCAGGAGGAAATTCTACGGAAGTAGGACGAATGGCCTCATGCGCTTCTTGAGCAGCTTTCTGACTTTTATAGACATGAGGTGTCGATGGCAAATACTCTTTTCCATATTTTTGAGAGATATACTGCCTCACCGCAGACACGGCTTCCTCAGATAAGCGTGTGGAATCTGTTCTCATATACGTAATAAGTCCGTGAGCCCCCTCTTCTCCCAATTCAATCCCTTCATACAACATTTGGGCCAATGTCATCGTTTTTTTGGCTGTAAATCCTAATTTATGGGCTGCATCTTGTTGAAGCTTAGAGGTAATAAAAGGAGCAAGTGGATTTTTATGCCTTTCTTTACGAACAACACTCGCCACTAAAAATGGAGCCCCCTGCAAAGCTTTCAAAATTGCTTTGGCTTCTGATTCGGTATTGATTTCAACTTTTTGGCCATTAATCTGAACCAGCTTTGCATCAAATTCTTTTCCTTCAAAAGAAAGCCGTGCCACAATCGACCAATATTCTTCAGACTTAAAGGCTTGGATTTCTCGCTCACGGTCAACCACCAATCGAAGAGATACAGATTGAACACGACCGGCGCTCAGTCCCCGTCTTACTTTATCCCAAAGAATGGGACTGATTTGATATCCCACCAGACGATCTAAAATCCGACGCGCCTGCTGAGCTTGATATTTGTCCTGATTTAAGGATTGAGGATGATTAATCGCCTCGAGCACTGCTTTTTTGGTAATTTCATTAAAAAGAACTCGAAAGACGTGCTTATTTTTTTTCTTTATATCTTCATAAATATGCCAAGCAATCGCCTCCCCTTCTCGATCCGGATCCGGAGCCAAATACACCTTATCTACCGAGCTAGAGAGCTTTTTAATTTCATCTAATACTTTTTTCTTACCCTTAATAATTTCATACTCTGGTTTAAAATCGTGCTCAACATCCACACCTAAAGACTTGGGAGGAAGATCCTTCACATGCCCAACTGAAGCCTTCACTTGAAACCCTTTGCCCAGATATTTTTTTAGGGTATTGGCTTTGGCAGGAGATTCGACAATCACTAAAGAAGTAGCCATTCACATTCTCCTTTGATAAGACTCGCCCCATCGCTTAATGAGCCCTTTAAGTTCTAAAGATAAAAGCACTTGGGAAAGCTGAGCATGTGAGTACGGGCTTTGAGTTAAGAAATCTTCAAATTCTTTTGTATCTGTTGCGAGCTTCAAAACAGATTCCTCCTCTTTAGTTAAAGAGTGCCGAACTTGCAGCTCTGGTGTCAAGTCCTCTTTTGTTTTTACAAAGGAAGGATGGAGCTCTTCTAAAATATCTTGAGGATGAACCACCAACTTTGCCCCCTGTTGAATGAGCTTGTGTGTCCCTTGGGAAGCAGATGCCATGAGATTTCCAGGTACTGCAAAAACTTCTCGGCCTTGTTCCAAAGCACACCCTGCTGTAATAAGAGAGCCACTTCGAAGAGACGCTTCCACCACCAAAACCCCATGCGACAAACCACTGATGATTCTATTTCTTCGAGGGAAATGATGACGAAAGGGAGGCATCTTTAAAGGAAACTCCGAAATCACAGCTCCACAAGATGCTATCTTTTCTTGAAGCTTTTGGTGGCTTAAAGGATAGTGAACCAACAGCCCATTTCCTAAGACAGCAAGAGTAAGTCCTTGATTTTTTAAAGCTGTTTCGTGCACTTTTCGATCAATCCCCTCAGCCAAACCACTGACAAGGGTCATATCCTGCCGCGCAAACTCACGACATAAAAACTCTGTCACCTCTAATCCATACGGAGAAGCCCGCCTGGCTCCCACCACCGCTAAAAAGAATTTAGTCTTTGGAAGAACACCTTTAACATATAAAAGAGGGGGAGGATCTGAGATTTGTCTTAAAAGAAAAGGATACTGTTCATCGGGGTATGTTACGATTTGAATAGCTTCTTTTTGAATGAGTTTCAGTTCTTCTTCCACCCATTTTAAATCTTTCATTTTAAATTTTTTCTGAAGAAGACTTTCAGTCATATGGGAAACTAAGA
>JAHFEZ010000041.1:0-2978 GCA_023248265.1 Deltaproteobacteria bacterium | reverse complement strand
ACATGGAATAGAGGAAAGACTGTTGAGTGCAATCCAATAAAAAAGAGCTTGCTCTTGCATAAGAGGGGGCATCCTACAAAAAATTGACTTCCTTTGTCAAATCAGCAATAAAATAAAACAAACAATATGAATATAGAATATCCTTTCGCACTTGGACATCACTGGAAATCATCATCCCAAAAAGTTGAAATTAAAAATCCTTATAACCAAAAAGTTGTAGGGCTTGTCTCTCAAGCCCAAGAAGGGGATATCGAAGAAGCCATTGAAAAAGCAGTTCAAGCTTTTGAAATCACAAAACACCTTTCTAGCTTTGAACGTTCTGAAATTTTAAAAAAAATTATTCAAGGACTGGAGCATCATTCCAAAGAATTATCAGAAACTATTTCCCAAGAAATGGGGAAAACAATTCGTGAATCCCAGAGGGAAACTTCCCGAGCCATCAACACATTTACCTTGGCCATGGAAGAATCTAAAAGACTTTTAGGAGAAGTTATTCCTCTAGATCATCTGGCCACAACCAAATCTCGCCTCGCCCTCACCAAAAGATTTCCACTGGGCCCCATTTTAGCTATTTCGCCTTTTAACTATCCCCTCAATTTAGTTGCACACAAAGTAGCACCCGCACTGGCATGCGGAAATACGGTCATTTTAAAACCCCCGCCCCAAGCTCCTATCACCTCTTTAAAACTAGCCAAAATCATCATGGAAAGCGGTCTGCCTGACGGTGCTTTTTCGGTTTTACCCTGTAAGAATGAATTGGCTGAAAAAATGGTTCAAGACTCTCGATTTAAAATGCTCACCTTCACCGGCAGTGCCCGAGTCGGATGGCATTTAAAAGCTTTGGCAACCAAAAAGAAAGTCATTTTGGAACTGGGCGGCTTGGCTGTAACTATCATCGATGAAGGTGTATCTTTAGATAAACCTATTGAACGCTGTGTCTATGGAGCTTTTTCAAGTGCGGGACAAATTTGTATTTCTGTCCAAACCATTTATATCCATGAAAAAGAGTTTGAAAATTTTAAAAATCGTTTTTTAAAATCTGCTTCTCAACTTCACCTGGGAGACCCCTTAGATGAAAAAACAGATATGGGCCCCATGATCGACGAAGCCTCTGCCAAACGGGTAGAATCTTGGATTGAAGAAGCCAAACAAAAAGGAGCCACCCTTTTGTGTGGCGGAAAACGAAAAAATAACTTCGTAGAGCCTACCGTTTTAACGAATGTGACTCCAGACATGAAAGTCTGTCAGGAAGAAATTTTTGGCCCCGTCGTTAACCTCATTCCTTTTCAAAATATAGAAGATGTCTATCGCACCATCAATCAGCTCCCTTATGGACTTCAGGCAGGTATCTTTACCCATAACATTCAAACAGTCTTTCAAGCCTATGATCGCATTGAAGTCGGAAGTCTAATTCACAATGATATTCCCACATTTCGGGTGGATCATATGCCTTATGGAGGCGTAAAAGAATCTGGATATGGGCGAGAAGGCATTAAATATGCTATGGAGCAGATGACAGAAAGCCGAATGCTGGCGTTAAATCTATCTTAGGCAGCTTTTTGCTTAGTATGAGGGTCTTCCATCATATACCCAATCCCTCGAATCGTTTTGATGTAGGTTTCCCCTTTAGGCGGATCGACTTTTTTACGAAGATAATTGATATAGACATCGACGATATTTGTAAATGTTTCCGTATCTGCACCCCAGACTTGTTCTAAAATCATATTACGCGTTATTACTTTTCCAGAATTAATGATTAAAAATTCAAGCAAACAATATTCCTTCACGGTTAAATCTACAAATTGGCCCGCCTTGGTCACCCGATGGGCCGATACATCAATTTCAATATCTCCCAGTTTAAACATTTTTTTCGTTGTAATCACACTACTTCTTTTTAAGAGATTTTGAAGACGAATCTCCAGCTCCTCTAATTCACAGGGTTTACTTATATAATCATCGCATCCATGATGGAAGGCTTTTACCTTATGCTCAGCGCTTTTGTGCACCGAAAGCATTATGACAGGAATATAAGGAGTGTTTGTCTTAATCTCTTTGCAAATATCAATGCCCTGCATTCCAGGTAAGAGCCAATCTAAGATCACAATATCTGGTTTCATTTGCTTTACTTTAAGAAGGGCTTGTTCTCCAGAGCGTGCCTCTAAAACCTCATATCCTTTCGTTGATAAGAAATCTCTCACCATACTAATATCTTCTTGGTTATCATCCACAACAAGTACTTTAATATTGAGTACTTTAATTCCTTCGATATTCATAGTCCCCACCCTCCTTATGCTGCTTTTCTAAGGCTTAAATCCTCAAGCATATATCCAAATCCCCTCACCGTTTTAATGAGGGATCGATGACCTGGTGCGTCTAATTTCTTTCTTAAATAATTCATATATACATCCACAATATTCGTAAAAGACTCAGGATTATTTGTGCCCCACACATGTTCTAAAATCATTTTTCGAGATAATACTTGATCCACATTTTGCATGAGATATTCCAACAAAGAATACTCTGTTAAGGAAAGATCCAGGATCTTGCCTCCTCGGCTCACACGATGGGTTTCAGGATCTAATACAACATCCCCATACAAAAGTTTTTTGGGCGCTTGCTTTTGAGTTTTACCCAAGAGATATTGCACACGAGCAAAAAGCTCCTCCACATCAGCAGGCTTCACCAAATAATCATCACATCCCGCATGAAAACCTTCTTTTTTATGCTGAAGCTGTGATTGAACGGTCAGTATAAGAACCGGAATATGCTTTTTCTTTTCTTTAATGGTTTTGCAAACTTCAACGCCAGGCAGCCCCGGCATATTCCAATCCAAAATCACCAGATCCGGAGACTCCTTCTCAAATTGATACAGGCCTTCATAGCCATTTTTCGCACTAACTATTTGAAATCCTTTAGTTTTTAGAAATTCTGAGATGCGCTCAAAGTCTTCAGCTTTGTCTTCTACAATTAATATTTTT
>JAHFEZ010000009.1:9744-31258 GCA_023248265.1 Deltaproteobacteria bacterium | reverse complement strand
TCAGTATAAAAATTCATCGCTACCATCCTTTAGATGCCCTTCTTCTTATGTGCTGAGTAGCATAGATACTTTTACAAGTCGCCAATGTCCTGGTTCTTATCAAGTGTGTTATTCGGGAGGAGCCACAGGAAGTGGAAATACAACAGGCACTACTACAATAGGGGGAGGCCCTAGCACCGATCTCACGTGCTCTGTTTACAATTCATCGCACGCTCTTTTGCAAAATGATACCTTGGTTTCAGCAGACTATTATTCATGGCTTTTTAAAACGGTGAGTATCGATTTAAAACAAGAGATGGGTGCAATGCCATTTGCACAACAAGCAAATGTGACTGTTACCCTTAATAATGGCGTTCCTATTTCCCAAAATTTTACGATTGATACACATGCAGCTCAGCTTGCCATCCCTTCTACCCCTATGTATGTAACTACAACAGCCGTGAATATGATCCCCATCATTAATATTAGTCAAGTACCAGATACTTCGCGGGTTTCTATAAAGGTGAAATTATACAGCAAAAGTAATTCCTCCTCTCTCCTCCGAGAAGTTGAATGCAAAAATTATTAAAAATTTTCTCACCCAATTTTAATCTTTTTGTGCTTGGAGTTTGGCAAAAGCTGAGTAAAATAATAATTAAAGCGTGGAACGTGTACGGAGGTAGATATGTTCAAAAATAGCTCTCTTTTTATCGTCATTTTAAGTGCACTTGTTTTTAGTTCTTGTGGAGGGGGCGGCGGAGGTGGAGGAAATTCCATTCCAGAAACTATCCAATGCTGTGTTTCTAATCCTGCTACCAATGAATACACCAGTGGCCCAATAGAAGCGATTGTCACAAATAGTGCATTAACATCAGAGCAAAAATCTACTGAGCTAACAACACTCGCCCAAGATATGCTAGAAACACCAGAAACGGTGGTGGCGGCTCCTTTAGTCTATGAGCGAGCCTTACGATATAATTCTGAAAATGATGAAGCACGATTTTTTAAATCCATTCTGTTACCTTTATTAAAACTCAGAGGTTTTATTTATAAAATACAAAATCTCTCCCGTTTCTCTTATGGAAATGTTGCCGCCAACCCTGATCAAAGAGTTGATCTCTATCAACAAGCCCGAGATGAAATTCAAGCTACGGTATTTGTAAAAAACAATTCTGCCAGAAATGATAGAATTAAAAAAGTTTTACATTTTATACTCTTAGAACCCCCCAAAGATAATAAAGATAATACGGATAGACCCTTTCGCTCCATTTCGGAACTTCAAGATTTTCTAGAAGCATTGCCACCTGAATTAGACAAGGCCAGTGATGAATTGTCAAAAATCACAAGAGATTTTTTTGTTCAAATGAATTATGAGCGGTTCACGGAAAATTCACAGAGCACCGAACGCACACAAATAGCCCATGAAGAAGTTCAAGCATTCCGATATCTCCTAGAAGGACTATCTTTTCTTATTCGACTTTTAACAGCTTATAATGTTGATGATTGGATAGCCATTAAAAATTACCTAGAAGCTCAAGGAGGAGGGGAATCCTTAAATATTATAAACAACATCCAGCATATTAAACGGACGTATCCCAATTTTGGAAAATTAAGACCCAATGGACAAACTGCTTTCTCTTCTATCCTTACTCGACTGAAACTGAGATTGGTGATCCCAGGGCTACGACAATGGGCATTGGCCACTCAACAAGCTCAAGCACAGATGACATCTGATAGACTTCTGGCTTCCACAACTCAAAATGCTCAGCAAGTAGCCGACACAGTAGGCGATGCTGATCCTGT
Organism: Deltaproteobacteria bacterium; assembly: GCA_023248265.1. Lineage (GTDB taxonomy): Bacteria > Bdellovibrionota > JACOXK01 > 2-02-FULL-40-11 > 2-02-FULL-40-11 > JACPST01. Next base: position 29,476 of record JAHFEZ010000009.1, on the reverse strand, counting down.
GCTGCTCATGCTTTCTCAAATGCTAGATAATCCCGATTATCGCTATGTGCATAATGATACCAGTCGTCCTGACCTGCATATTAATTTAGTGGGTTTCTTGCAAAATCCGCCTTTAGATCTCAAGGCACTCATTCCTGATTATGAAACAGATTTTGAATATCGCGAGGGTCTATTATTACATATCAACCGCGTACCCGACGATACTTTCGGAGGACTTTTGCCCAATCGCGGCTTTAGAGAATGGCTTCAAAGGGATTTATTAGATCTTGAATAAACATCTTCTTCTGCTCATAGGCATTATTTTAGGCTGCCCCTATGTCACATGGGCCCAAACCCAAAATCCTTTTTTCTTTAAGTTTGGCCAACTCAAACCTCAAAATGGAGAAATTGAAAATGTCCGTTTAACCTCTACTGAAAAAGATGGCTCTCATATCGAAATGCAAGTTGAAAAAGGAAAATTCACAGCTCGCTTAGGAACACTTTACTTGTATAATGTTAAAATGAAGATCCAAAGTTCTGTCATTGAACCTTCACAAAAAATTCAAAGTCAAAAGGCCCACATCGATGCCCTTTCCAAAGAAATATTTTTTGAAGACAAAGTTGTCTTTAATATTAATAAAAACAGCTTCTTAGAAACTGATTTTTTAACACTCAATCCTGAAACCAAGGAACTCTACTCATCTGAAAAAATCATAACAGTATTGAAAAACAAAGTTATCTCTGCAGACCAATTTCACATGGATTTGAATAAAAGAATACTTCAATTGTTCAAATATGCGCCTAAAGACCGAGCACCCTCTAGTAGACGATCTTCCACCCTCATCAAAATTCAATTTTCAAAAAATTACCAATCCTATTCTTATTTAAAATAATCCGTTTTTTCTTGACCGAGGCGATTGAGATCGCTACACTCCTCAACACGTCATCCTGAATTGGGATGCCAAAAGAAGGAGTGTGGCCATGAAGAAGGTATCGTTACTTTTCCTTTCTATTGTATTGATCCCCTTAACTACCTATGCTGTTGGATCATCAACCCAACCTAAAAAAATAAAAATCGGTTTTATTTTAAGCACGATGCAAGAGGAGCGGTATCAAAAAGATAAAGCTATTTTTGAAAAAGTAGCCAAAGACTTAGGCGCAGATGTTCTTTTTGAATCGTGTAACAACAACGAACAAACGCAGTCTGCAAAAGTTGAAAATCTGCTTTCAAAAGGCATTGATGTGTTAGTGATTCAACCGGTCAATAGTGATGCGGCGGGCTCCTTTGTCAATCAAGCTCACGAAGATAAAGTTAAAGTTGTCGCCTATGACCGCATCATTAAAAATGCAGATTTAGATTTCTACACCACCCAAGACTCTTTTCAAGTGGGCGTCCTTCAAGCCCAAGCGGCTGTAAAGGCTACCAAAGGAGAAGGAAATTATGTGATTTTAATGGGCCAATCAGGACACTCTGTAGCTCAAGAAATCACGCGTGGAAATTTAAGTGTTTTGAAAAAATATCCTAAAATTAAAGTGGTCGTTCAACAGGCCCACAACAGCTGGTCTCCTTCGGAAGCCATGGCCACCACGGAAAATGCGCTTACAAAACATAAAAATAAAATTGATGCCATCTTAGCCAATAACAGCGGCATGGCTCATGGCGCGATTCAAGCCTTAAAAGAACAAAATCTTTTAGGAAAGGTTTTTGTGGCAGGTGCCGATGCAGATCTAACAGCCATTCGAAATATCGTCGCAGGCGATCAGCAATTTGAAGTCCTAAAAGCCATTCAACCTCTCGCAGAAGCTGCAGCGAAAACAGCCGTAAAATTAGCAAAAGGCGAAACTCCGGTATATGATGCAACCCTCTTTAATGGGAAAACACAAGTGAAAGTCATTAATACGCCTGTTTATCCTGTCACCAAAGACAACATTCAAACACAAATTATCGATACAGGATTTCATTCCGCAAAGGATATCTACGGGAAATAACCTTTCGATTTTTCCATGACGCCTCCCCTTCTCTCTTTACAGAAAATCTCTAAATCCTTCGGAAACGTGTGTGTTTTAGAATCCATCCATTTTGAGGGGCACAAGGGCGAAATTGTGGCTCTGGTGGGAGAAAATGGAGCTGGAAAATCAACCCTCATGAAAATTATTAGTGGTGTGTGGCCTTACGGAAGTTTTTCTGGCACCTTAAAAATTTCAGAAGAAACAGTCCATTTTCTTTCACCCAAAGATGCCCAAGAGAAAGGAATTTCCATTATCCACCAAGAACTCCAGCTCATTCCAGAGCTCTCGATTGCAGAAAATATTTTTTTGGGCAGAGAACCCCACCAATGGGGCATTATCGATTGGAAAAAATTATTTAAAGACGCGCAGGCTCTGTTACAAAAACTCGATCTGTCACTTTCATCTAAAACAGCCGTTAAAAATCTAAGTGTAGGCGAAAAACAACTGGTTGAAATTGCCAAAGCCCTCAGTCTAAAATCTCAAATCCTGATTTTAGATGAACCCACGTCTGCCCTCACACAAAAAGAAATTCAAAAACTTTTTCAAATTTTAAGAAATTTAAGACAAGCTGGAGTTTTGTGCCTTTATATCTCACACAAGCTCTCAGAGATTTTTGAAATTTCAGATCGCGTTTGTGTCTTAAGAGACGGAAAACTGGTTTCATCTTATAAAACTTCTCATACTACCTCTGATCAGATTATTTCAGACATGGTGGGCCGAACGATTTCTGAAATTTTTCCTCAAAGAAAAAATTCTTTGGGTCAAAAAGCACTACAAGTCACAAATCTCACGTGCAAAGATGAGGGGGGAAATACAGTCCTTCAAGATATTTCTTTTGACGTGCATGAAGGAGAAATTTTAGGCATTGCGGGCCTGATGGGGGCTGGACGCTCTGAACTCATTTTGACTCTTTTTGGGGCCACATCTTTTTCAATTGAAGGAACGATGACTCTCTTTGATCGTCCTTTCCGGCCCACATCTCCCAGGCAGGCCATCGAAAGGGGCCTTGCCCTTCTCACAGAAGATAGAAAACTCTCTGGTATGATTCCTCAGCGTCCAGTGCGAGACAATATGACGCTGGCTTCTTTAAAACAATTTTCAAATCAAAAAATTTTAAATGCTGCCAAAGAAAAAAATATCGTTGAGCGTTTTATCACTCAATTTAAAATTAAAACTCAAAGCCAAGAAACAAAAATTGCTCATTTGAGTGGAGGCAACCAACAAAAAGTGCTATTGGCCAGATGGCTTTTAATTCACCCTAAACTATTATTTTTAGACGAACCCACACGTGGAGTTGATGTAGGAGCCAAAGCTGAAATTTATCATTTAATTTTCGAGCTGGCTTCTCGCCCAATTCGGACAGCCATTATTTTAATTTCTTCAGATCTTCCAGAAGTTTTAAAATTATCAGATCGCATTGCTGTTTTAAATCAAGGAAGACTGACAGGCATTTTAGATCACACGCTTGCAACTCAAGAAAAAATTATGAGCCTGGCCACATGTTAAAAAAATACTCCACACTTTTAATTTTACTCGTCTTAGCTGTCATTTTAACACTTCTTACAGATGGAATTTTTATCAGCCCCAGAAATCTCACCAATTTGACACGACAAATTTCTATCAATGGAATTTTGGCGGTGGGAATGACGCTTGTCATTTTAATTTCGGGCATTGATTTATCTATCGGATCTGTGGTGGCTCTGTCTGGTATTGTCGTAGGACTCTCTCAGGCCCATTGGGGATTGGCCGCATGGGGGGTTTGGGGAACGCTTCTTTCCACATTTTTGGCCATCGCTATTGGAATGCTGTGTGGACTTTTTAATGCCTATTGGATAGCCAAGCACCACATTACTTCTTTCATTACAACCCTGGGGTTGATGGTGATTGCCAGAGGATTGGCTCTCATTTTTTCTGGAGGCATCGCGATTGCCCCGATGAGCACCGAACTTCAAGGGATTGGCAATGGATATATTCCTCCATTAGCCTCTTTGGTTTTGATGGGATTTATTTTAATAGCCTGGCTTTTGACCCTATGGGCACCTACAGAAAAGATGCCCTTTCTTCTTTCTCAAAAAACAGGACAAATTTCTTTGGCAACTCTCTTAACCCTCATTGGACTTCTTTCCTTAAGCTACGTATTTTTTAGTTACAGAGGAATTCCCATTCCTGTTTTTATTTTAGCGCTGGTGGCTGGGTGTGGACATTTTATTCTCAATCGAACAACCCTGGGGCGATATATTTATGCCATGGGAGGAAATTTGGAAGCCAGTCGCCTTTGCGGTGTACCCATCTCCAAAGTTACTTTTTTTGTATTTATGGTGATGGGAGGACTGGCGGGTTTGAGTGGACTCATTCTCACCTCCCGTCTCAACGGAGCTATCCCCACAGCTGGAAATCTTTTTGAACTCGATGCCATTGCGGCTGTGGTGATTGGAGGCACAAGTCTCATGGGGGGCATAGGTACAATTTGGGGATCTATTTTAGGCGCTTTTATTATTGGAACTTTAAATAACGGCATGAGCCTGATGAATGTTCCGACATTTTATCAGATGGTCATCAAAGGGTTCATCATCATTTTAGCTGTTTTTTTTGATTCACGCTCTAAACAAAAAACAACATGATTAAACTCTCTTGGCTCTATGGAATGGTTCTTGTTTTCACATCACACATGGCCTGGGCTTTGGAAGCGCCAGGTCGACCTGGCTTGCCCCCTCATTGGGCCTCAGGCCAAAAAATGGGAATCGGAACTTCTTATGAAGCCTATGACCTCGATGGAAAATATTCTCCTTTGTCTCGAACCGCCCCTATTTCTCGAGTGTGGTTTACCCTGGCTGAAGGGGTTTTAACAGAAACCTATTTTCCAACCGTTGACATGGCCCAATCTCAACAAACAGAACTCTTAATCACCGATGGAAAAACATTTTTAGAAGAGGAAAAAAATGGGACACACACGATTGAATGGCTGGATCCTAAAGCTCCAATTTTTCGCATCACAACTCAAGACCCTCAGAATCGTTATACGATTACCAAAGTTTTTTTTACACATCCTGAAAAAAATATTGTTTATATTCAATATCAAATCCAACCCCATCAGGCTAACCTAACCTTTTATCTTTGCCACAGTCCCCATGCTCTAAATAGTGGACTCGATGATAGTGGAGAAATTCGCTCTCAGACCTGGCTTGCGTATGAAGGAAATTCTTTTCAGGCCTTAGCCACGTCTCCTCCCTTGTCTTCTTCAACAGTTGGTTTTGCAGGAATTTCAGATGGGCTCACCTCTCTTAGAAAAAACTTTTCTTTATCCCCCCCCTATTATGACACTGCTCTCAAAGGACATATTCGTTTTGTAGGCGCCCTACCTTCTTCGGATTCGATCATCGCTTTCACGGTGGCCTTAGGATTTGGATTTAATGCAAAAGAAACATTAGACCTGACTGAAAAAGCACTTCAAGAAAATCTCGAAAAACTTAAAAATCAATATATCCAAGAATGGCATTCTTATTTCACGCACGTACTAGACCTTTCTTCTGTTTCGCAAGATGAAGGAAAAGAATTTTATGCTTCTGGTGTTCTTTTAAAAACACATGAGGATAAAACCTACGAAGGAGCCATTGTGGCTTCTTTGTCGATTCCCTGGGGAGATAGTACTGAAGGAAATAATCTTAGTTTTCATTTATATTCCCTAAGTCGAGGTTCAGGCGGTTATCATTTGGTCTGGCCTCGCGATCTTTTTCATACCGCGCGGGCCTTGATGAGCATTCATGATATGGAGACCGCTCGAAACTGCCTTCGGTTTCTCAAAAAGATCCAATATGGAAATCAAGAAGGCACTTGGAATTTTTCTCCACGACTCATTCCCAAACAAGGAGCCTTTCCTCAAAACACATGGGTAGATGGTGAACCTTTTTGGCAAGGTCTTCAAATGGATGAAGTTGCTTTTCCTATTATTTTGGCCTGGCACTTATGGCAAGCGGGAGAAATAAATCTCGAGGAAATCTGGCCCATGGTTGAATCAGCCGCCACTCTCATTGCTGCTCATGGCCCGTGGACCGCCCAGGAACGATGGGAAGAAAATTATGGCATTTCTCCTTCCACCGTTGCTTCAGAAATTTCTGCCTTGGTCTGTGCTGCAGATTTGGCCTTGGCCAAAGGGGAAGAAGAAGCCGCACAATTTTGGATGAATACAGCCGATCACTGGAGCTTAACCCCTGGAGACAATATCGAAAGCTGGACATTTACGACTTCAGGGCTTTGGGGCAATGGACGATATTACTTGCGTCTAGATGGAGCCAGTCGCCTTTCTCAACTACAACAACCGGATTATTTTGCAATTTGGAATCCCAACGACACTAAAAAAATTCTCTTGTCCAACTCGAGTGGTATTTATCTCGAAAAAGAAATTGTAGATGGGGGATTTTTAGAACTCGTTCGCTATGGCGTGCGCTCTGCTACCAATGAATTTATTTTAGATTCGCTTCCAGAGCTCGATGAAAAAATTAAAGTCACAACTCCTTTTGGCCCTGCCTGGTATCGTTATCTGTACGATGGATATGGAGAAGAAGGCCGAGGACGGCTTTGGACGCACCTAACCGCTGAAAGGGCTCAGTATGAATTGGCGCTTCTTTTAAAAAGAAAAGCCAATCCCAAAGTCATTGCAAGCACCCTAGACTCTTACATCCAAACCCTGGAAAACTTTGCCAATGAAGGCCATCTTTTCTCGGAACAAGTGTGGGACACAGGAGCAAACATTGGCAAAAACACAGGCTCAGCCACCCCTCTCATCTGGACACATGCTGAATATTTAAAACTTTTGCGATCTAAGGCAGATCTGGTCCCCTTTGATCTTATTCCCATTGTTTACCAGAGATATAAAGATTATTAATTACTTTTTATTTTCTAAGAAAGGCAGAAAATGACCTCTTGTCACTTCTAATGTTCGGAAAGAATGAATCCACTCATGATTGGGATAGCTAGGATTGGTATAGCCATAACTGGTCTTTGTCACCCAATAAAAATTACCTTCTGACCAATGACTATTTTTAGAAATAGGCTCATCGGATACTGCAATTCCAAAACGATATGGGCCTGGCTGTAGCATCAAAGGTTTTAGTTCAAGACCATAGACATCGTTATGGCCTTCATCTCTCACGTACTGCATTGGAAAATAGAGCCCACGAGGCACATCGATATAAAATCGAGCCTGAATCCCTGCGCCTTGCCCTTCCCCTTCTGTCACCTCCGGTTTATAGACAGAAACAAAAAAATGAAGCGTGTCTGTCTCTGAAATAACTAACGGATCAGACGAAAGAGCTTCATCCAATCCTTTGATGCAAAAATAATTACCCACCCAAGGGATAGAAGCAAATAAAGGGAATGAAATTAAGTTAAGAACAAAAATGAGACCCACTATTTTCATACCTTAATTTCTTACTTGACACTGACACATTTTGCAAGCATATCTATCACACATATTTTGCACATATTTTGAAAGAAGGAGGACATATGGGATCCCAAAAAATATCTAAAGCATTTTGCCAAATGACTCGCCAAACAGTTCGCCAAATAACTCAAACGACGGCGCTTATCAGCCTTATTTTAGTTTTTGGAGGAGCCAGCAAATGTAATTGGTTTGCTCCCAAAATAAAACTTCCTGATGTAAAACTAACATTTGGGGATCCTGTCACGCTCACCCTTCCTTTAAAAGGAGAAATTCTTGTTGGGACCAAACTTGATATTCCCGATGTCACAGGAGGCTTTGTAGAACTGATTCCTCAAGTCGGTAACACTCCAGCTTCTGTCTTGTTATCTGTTCCAGCAAAAGCCTTTGACAATCCTAATTTTAGATTGAGAGATCCAGGGACTCTTCCCGGGGGACGTGCTCTTCCTAAAATTGCAGATGGAAAACTTCCTGCTGCAGCCTTAGTTGTACCTCAATGGAACAATGTTGTCTTCTATTTAGGATTAGAAGTAGCAGCTGTTTTTGTCCCAACCAAAAGCAAAGAACCTGACGTTCAATTAACACTGCCCATTTCAGATAATGCTGGAAGAAATATTGGATTCATTACCCGCATTCCTCAAGAAAATGGAGATAATGGCGGATATTTTGTATCTTTCAACTGGAACTTGGCCACAACCAATCCTCCTTTAGGAGCAGCGCGCATTCATGAGCAAGATCTTGCTCATGTAGAATTAGAAGGCATTCCTTATGACATGCGAGAGGTCTTTGAGGTAGCTCAATAAAAAAATATGGCCGAAGCTCAGCAAAAACAACAACAAAAGAAGAAAATTAAGCAAACACGGCATATCTCTGCCATCAAAAGAAATCGCCAAAACAAAAAGCGCAGAATTCACAATAAATCTGCACTCTCTACCGTAGCTACAGCCATTAAAAAGGTAAAGGCTGCACTCCTTAAAAAAGATACAAATTCAGCCAAAGCAGCCTTGATTGAGGCAATTCCTTTGATTGATTCAGCCGCGCAAAAAAAACTTATTCATCACCGAAATGCAGCCAGGAAAATTTCTCGCCTCACCCTACAAGTGAATGGGTTAGGACGCTAGCAAACTTCGTAGACAAAACGATACAAAACATTTTTCTTATCTAAGGATGTTGTTTTAAGAAAAGAATCTACCTGGGAAGCTTTTTTCCAAACCTCTTCAAAAGGGCATCTCACAGCCAAGTCACGATATCTTCTAAATTCATCCCAGAAAAAAGGATGAATCCCTAAAAGTTTTTGCACTTCTGCATCGGATTTAACAGATCTCCACTCCAGTGCTTTCCAAAGATTTCTTAAAAACCGAACAATCATAGAAAAAATAAAAACCTCAGATTCCCCCTCTAAAAGAAGCTGATCTAAAATAGTTAACGCTTCACTTTTTTTTCGATTGCCAATGGCATGGGTCAATTCAAACACAGAATGAGAGCGGGTTGAATATAAAAGCTCTTTAACATCCGAAGCTTCAATTTTAGTTTTTTTACCTACATATAAAGATAGCTTATTCATTTCCATTTGAACCTGATAAAGATCTGTGCCAACCTTTTCAAGCAAGAGCATCACAGCCTGGGGTTCAATGAACTGATTATTTTCTCTGGCAATCCAATTCACCCAATAAGGCATTTTAGAGTCATACGGTTTTTTAAATTCGAAACTCTGACCCTTTTTTTGGCAAAACTTAAAGAGCTCATAAGACACTTTGCGATACGCAATAAAAATAAAACAATTCCCAGGGGACGGATCTTTCAGGAGTGATAAAATTTCTACCTGAACCTCCTTAGAAAATCGATCGGCTTCTTTACAAATAAAAAGTCTTTTGGAAGAAAAAAGAGAAATATTTTTTACGTGTTCTAAGAAAGACTCTCTATGAAAATCAGAACCATGATATAAAAAAGTATTTTCTAAAGTTACTTTCGGCAAATACTGTTTTTTAATTCTCTCAATCAGTACATCTGAAAAAAAATGTGCCTCATCTACAAAAAAATATAAAGGCTCTATCTTTCTTTTCAGCTGACTTAAAAGATCTTCAAAGGGTGTAATCATTTAAAAATCTTCAAACATTTGATCATGGGCTTGCTCCATGAGATACACAGCAATTTTATCAAAGGCTTCTCTTTGTTTGGTTTCATTGACCAACAAATCTTCTGCGGCAGAATAACGTCTCGAATCTGAGAGTGTCCGACTCCAAAGGATTTTTTGATCTTTTCTTCTCAGCAAAGAAATTTCAACTGTAACATTCGCATTATACTCTCTTGCTAAAATCTTTGTTCCTCGTTCTTCCAGTTTTTTTTCCTGATGAGAGGTTGCTTCTAAAGAAAGCTGCAGAATCTTACCTACAATTTCTCCTTCGGCTTGATCACGATCTACCACTTGGATGGCCTTACTCTTAATAAATTCATTTCTTAAAGCCGAGGTAAATGTAGTTTCAATCCCAGATTTTGTTGTACGGTTTTGAAATGTGGGAATAAAAACGCTTTTAACACCTCCAGGAAGAAACTCTTTCACCGTAGTAAAATGGTAGCCACAGCCAGATAAGATAATCATCCCTAAAAGTATTCCTATTTTTTTCCCTATTTTTTTCATAATGACCTGGAAAATAGCATAGCCATCTCTAACATTCAACGGTAATCCCTCAGTTTTGGCCCTCAGTTTTGTGTTGATACTACGGTATTGCATTTCTCTGTCTCCTTTGATATGAAAGCGTTGGTAGTTAGGAGGATATTATGGCTAGAGTTACTGTTGAAGATTGTTTAGAAAAAGTCAATAATCGCTTTTCGCTTGTTATTTTAGCAACTGAACGAACCAAACAACTCTTAAAAGGCGCTGAAGCTTTAATTCCTGCTACAGGAAATAAACCTGCCGTGATGTCTCTTCGAGAAATTGCAGCCGGAAAAGTTTATTTTTTGGATGAAAATAAAAAAGCCTCTGCATGAATAAACCAGAGTCGGTTCATGCCGTTCTCGAACACTTCTTTTCCAAAAAAGGATGGAACTCTAAGCTCAAAGAATATCGCATTTGGACACACTGGCAAGAGGTCGTAGGCCCAAAGCTCTTTCATCGATGCCATCCTTTAAAACTTCAAAATTTAGTTCTAACCCTAGGGGTTTCTAACTCTACCTGGCTAACTCAGCTTCAATTTATGAAGCTTGAACTTATTGAAAAAATTAAAGAAAAGCTCAATGTCTCCTTAAAAGATATTCTTTTTAAAGTTCAAGAACAACCTCAAACCTCCGATAAGAAATAGATGGGACGATCTTAAGTGACAAAGAACGTCAACTTGTGTAAAGTATAGCTAGTTTTTGATTCAAAGGACTGACGCATAGTAAGGAAAGTTGAATAAAATCATATAGTTAAAAAATGGCAGTTCTTTTAACTTTGGCATCAAGATTGCACTTAAAAATGAAGAGGCTAGTAATGAAGAGCTCTTTTAAAACAATTATTTTACTTATTTTGATGATCTTTCTTCTTAGCGAGAGAAAATTAGCACTTGCTTCTTCCTTAAAAATCACGGATTTTCAAAAGTACAGCAATGTAGAACAAGGAGAAACGTTCCTGTTCTATCGGCATATTTTTAAACAACCCTTGACCTTTTCTGCCCCTTTTTTTCCTTCTGAAAATCTTCCTAATTCTTTGGCCACTTCTTTAGGAAGACAAATGGATCAACAAAAACTAAATGACAATGCCCTCCGACTTTCTATGAAAAAAACATGGTATTCTATAAGCACTTTTTTAAAAAACAGCATTACATCTTATGTCATAGCAGATTTAGAAGCTGCACCCTCTTCAGAAATGGCCGTATTAGCCCTACATCTTACTCAATCAAAAACCAATAGCCTAGTACCTAGAATCAGTGCTGGTCCAGGCACCCTTAAACCCGCCCTGTCTTTAGAAAATATTTTTAATACGGGTATTCGATCCCATGTTTCCTATCACACGCAAGAAGAAACTCTAGAAGCAAAACTTTCTAAGAAAATTTTAAAAAACGTAGAGCTTCATGTCAGAAATACCAACATCTTTACCGATGATCGTGTTAAGAGAATCCTCTTGGGTTTTACCTATAGATTTTAGAAAGCTGCTAAACGACGAATCAGTGGGCCTGAAAGAAGCTTGGGATAAAAAAACGTACTTTTAGGAGGCATGATTTCTTTATGATCAGCCACGCATTTTACTTGCTGAACCGTCGGAGCGCACACCAACCACACCACTTCATACTTGCCCCTATGAAGATTTTTCAAAACCATCTTCAACGCACGCTCCCCTCCTTTGATATACTCCAATTGAGGGAGTGTGTTTTGAGGAATAATCACATTTTGAAGAAGCGCCACATCTAATTCTTTGACAACCCTAGAGCCTTTCAAATGAGACAACACAGAAGCTTTATTCTTACAGGTCAACTCATAAAAATAAGGATCTCGATGAAAAAAAATACCCCACTGACCTCTCTTGAGACTTACAAAATTCTTTTTCTTCTTAACATGAAAAAACTTTTCTAGACTTTTTAAGTAGGATTCCTTTTTAAAATGAGACAGTTTAGGCAAGGCACGATAAATAGGATAAATCACCAAAGCAGGATCGCTCATATTGGTGATCACAGATAAAATAAACTTCTGAGAATTATTTTTCTGAGAGGGAGATCCTTCTTTCTGATACCGAAGAGCTGTAGCAAAACGATGATGCCCATCAATAATGTATAAATTTTTAGAAGCCAAAACTTCTTGAATACGGTGTGAAAGGGATCCTTTTTCAATCTTCCAAATTTTATTCCAAACACCATTAGAATCTCTCATCACCATAAGAGGCTTTTGACAATTTTCTAAAATTTCTTTCTCCAATGTTAGATGGGGATCTTCATACATCATAAAAACAGGGGATAAATTTGCCTGACACACCTTTAAAATCTCTAGCCGATCTGCTTTAGGAGCCTCCAGCGTTTTTTCATGAGGTCTAATTTTACCACTATAAAAATCATCCAAAGCTACAGCAGCCACAATACCCTTGCGAGATATCCAGTGCCCCCTTGTCCTTCTTGCCCTTGTTACCCTTGTTAGATGACAAGAAAATTTTTGTTCCCAAAAATAAAAATGCTCTTTAGGATCTTCTATTAAAATCTTTTGAGCTTGCCAGGCTTGAAAATGCTTTCGAACTGTTTCATAGCCATCTTTGGCTGTTTTTCCCAAGATAATACGAGCAAAATTATAAGGGCTCTTCTTAAAAAACTGCTTTCTTTCTTCCTCTGAAATCACATCATAGGGGGGAACAAAAACATTTTCTAAATGACGAACTTTTCTGGGGTTATAATAGAGCGCTCTAAAAGGACGCACGTTTGCCATCGGCAACTTTCTTTACCTGTTCTAATGGGATATCTCCTTGGCGAAGAATTTGGATTTCTTGATCTTGAATGGCTACAATGGTTGATCCTTTAGAAGAAGTGAGCGTTCCTCCATCTACAAAATAATTTATTCCTGAAGGAAAATATTTCTCAACCTCCCGAGGCGACAAAGCACTTTTCTGTCCGGAAGGATTTGCGCTCGTCGACACCAAGGGCTTTTGATAAAAATCTAAAAAAGATTTAATCCATGGATGAGATGACCATCGAAGTGCGATGGTTTCATTATCTCGAATGAGCCAAGGTGGAATATCTGAAGCAGCGCTAAAAATAAGGGTCAAAGGACCTGGCCAAAAAGTTTCAACCAGCCGAATGGCCAAAGGATTAATATTTTGAGCAAGTTTTAATAACCAGTCTGTATGAGGAATCAAAAGAAGCGGAGTTTGAGAAAGTGCTCTATTTTTAAGTTTAAAAACTTTTTCAAGAGCCTCACGATTAAAAGGATCACACCCCAGCCCATATACTGTCTCTGTAGGATAGGCAATGACACCTTCTTTTTCTAAAATTTCTTTAATTTTTTGGAAATCTTCTTGCATATTGCTGTAACTTTTTATCTTTATTTAACACTTCTTTCCCCATCGAAGAACGATAGACCTGAAGTCGTTTTAAAAGCTCCTCATCTGAAAGAGCTAAAATTTGAGCCGCCAACAGCGCCGCATTTGCAGCCCCTGTTTTACCAATCGCCACCGTTCCCACAGGCACCCCTTTAGGCATTTGAACTGTGGATAACAAAGAATCTAAACCTTGTAATTTTCCTTCCATAGGAACTCCAATGACAGGCAAAAGCGTATGTGCAGCAACGATGCCTGCCAAATGAGCTGCCATACCAGCACCTGCAATAATCACATGGAATCCTTCTTGATGCGCTCTTTGAGCAAACTGCAAGGTTTGATCTGGAGTGCGATGCGCAGAATAAATATGAAGCTCATAGGGAACTTGAAGTTCTTTTAAAATCTCTATTCCTTCTTGCATCGTTGGAATATCTGAATCACTTCCTACTAAGAGCGCGACTTTAGGTTTGGGCATACGCGAAATCCAATATCCTTTCTAAAAAATACATGAGGCCATTGAATACCTGAAACACACTCATACGCTTTTTGAATCGCTTCTTCAAAGCTTGGAGCCTTGGCCACTACATTTAACACCCGGCCTCCTTGAGTTAAAACTTTATTTTCTCTTAGCACAGTTCCTGCATGAAATAAAGCCACATCACACCCTTGGGAAATGTTGTCCAATCCCAAAATTTCATAGCCCGCCTGATACGATTGTGGATACCCTCCTGAAACCATCACCACACACACAGCTGGCTGATCATCCCACTTCAAATGAACCTCATGAAGCTTAGATTGAGAAACAGCTTGAAGAACGGGTAAAAGATCAGATTGCAGGCGAAACAAAAGCACTTGAGCTTCAGGATCCCCAAAACGCACATTAAATTCTAAAACATAGGGGAGATCTTGTGAAATCAAAAGACCTATGTAGAGCAACCCTTGAAATGAGATGCCTTCGCTTTTTAAAGCCTTGAGCAAAGGAGCAACAATCCTGTTTTGCACTTTGGATTGCCATGCGGCATCAAACCATGGCACAGGAGAATACGCTCCCATCCCACCGGTATTGAGGCCTTGATCTCCATCGAGAGCTTTTTTGTGATCTTGCGAGGGAGCTAAAGGCAGAAATGTTTTTCCATCTAAAAATCCCATATAAGAAATCTCTTCTCCTTCTAAATAGCGCTCAATCACGACTTGAGATCCCGAGCTCCCCAAGATTTTCTTTTCCATGATATCACTGAGAGCACTTTGAGCTTCCTTCTGATTTTTACAAATACGAACCCCTTTCCCACTGGCCAATCCATCTGCTTTAATGACCAAAGGAAAAGTGGCCTGTAAAATATAAGCACACGCCTGTGCATAGGAGTCAAAGATCTGAGCTTCGGCCGTCGGAATATGGTATTTCTGAAGTAGTTTTTTGGAAAATACTTTACTCGCTTCCAATTGAGCTGCCTTTTGATTCACTCCAAAAATAGGAAGCTTTACTTTTTGGAAGGAATCCACAATGCCTAAAACCAAAGGAAGCTCTGGTCCTACCACCGTAAAATCAATCTTATGTTCCAAAGCCCAATGTTTGAGTTTTTCAATGTCATGGGATGCAATATCCACATTCTGAGCCATTTGAGCTGTCCCTCCATTTCCAGGAGCACAAAAAAGCTCTGTGGCAAGAGGGCTTTGTTTTAATTTCCACAGAAGAGCATGTTCTCGCCCTCCGTTTCCAATGACTAAAACTTTCATTTTGAATACTGTAATAACATTTTTTTTGCAGGAATATAATTGGGATCATATTCCAATGCCTTATTCAATGCTTCAACAGCCTCAGACATTCGCTCTAGGTTAGCCATCGCAACACCTAATGTTGTGTAGGCTCGCACATAAAAAGGATCAAAACTAAAGATCTTTCTACAATGCTCAATCGCTTCTTGAAAACGTCCCAGTTCAATATCACTATCTGCAATCAAAATATGCGTCAGGCTATTTTCATACTGATACCGAAGAGCTTTTTGGAACTGATCTAAAGCCAATTCCAAGTTGCCTTCTTTTTGTAACATATATCCATAAATCGTATAGGCCGTTGCATCTTGAGGACTAGACTCAATCGCTTTTTGAACCAAGGATTTGCCCTCTCCCCGATCCCCATCCAAATAGTGGAGCAACCCCAGACCCGCCACAACGGTAGAAGAAAATTTTTTTTCTTTGAGTAAAAATGCATAGGCCTTAATCATAAAATCATAACTGACTTTTTCTTGAACATATCTAAAGTCTTTATAAGAATTTTGATCATAATCGGGATCCCGCTTAATCATTTTTTCTAAAAAAGAAAAAGCTGTTTTTCTCTGATTGAGTTTAAAATGAATAAAACTCAAGTACAAATAGGGTAAATACACATTAGGATTGATGCGATTGGCATTGGTATATTCACGAATGGCCTCTTCATTTTTATTCAGTTTCTCAAGACTCCGTCCCAAATAAAGGTAAATTAAAGGAACATTGGGCTGATATTGAACAGCCCGATCAAATTCTTCCCGGGCATTGTAGTATTGCTTTTGAAAAAAGTAGCAATACCCTAAATTAAAATGGGCAGGAGCAAAATTAGATTCTTGCTGAACAGCCTCTTGAAAATAAGCCAATGCCTGCAACAAATGATCGTCTTTTAATTCTAAGATCCCAAGATAATTTTTAATCTCAGCAAGCTGAGATCTTGTAAGCCCAGAATCTAAAAGCAATTTTAAAAACTGTTTTCTCATCTCTAATACCGCTTTATTTTGCTGAAGTCCCAAAGCTACCAAACGAATCCTAATATTCATGTCATTGGAATTGAGCTCTAAAGCCTTTTCATACAGCAAAAGAGCATTTTGATATTGCCCTGCTGATTCTTCTTGTCGTCCTTGATAAAATAAAATGTTAGATTGTTTAAATGTCTCAGAAAGCGTTTCCAATTGTGGCTGTCCTGGAATCTTATCTTCTAGGAGCGGCGGGATTTGAGGCACAGTCGTTTCTTCTTTTCTAGAAGGCATGAGCTTCCACACCACCATCGCACACACAACCAAAACCAAGGTTACACCCATCCGAGCGCCCCACTTTTCAAGCTCTGAACCTTTTTTTTCTAATTCAATGACTGTCTTCGATGGAGGGAGTGGAGGAATTTTTGCTTTTTGCTTGGCTTTAATGGAAAGAACGGACGTCACTTCTTCTGAAGCTAAATTAAGTGTCTTCTCTTCTGTCGGTGAAGCAGTCATTTCCTCAAAAACTTGAGAAAAGGGTAAGCACTCTTTGAGATAGCACCAGTCCTGCTCAGATCGGGCAACTTCATCATACCCACTGACTTCTGATTCACGAATAAGTTTTTTAACAGCCGCGGTATCAAAAGGGCCGATATAATGTTTTTTTGCCTTTCGAATGAGCCATTCCTTAGATTCCGCCATTAGTGTTTAAAGTGCCGAATGTTTGTAAAAACCATTGAAATATTTTTTTCCTTTGCGGCCTGAATAACTTCTTCATCTCGAATGGAGCCCCCTGGTTGAATGAGCGCCGCAATCCCAGATCCTTCCAGACAATCAATGCTATCTCTGAAAGGGAAGAAAGCATCCGAAGCCAAAACAGCTCCTTTGGTTTTTCCTTGAGCTTTTTGCAAGGCCAGCTTTACAGATTCTATACGACTCATTTGTCCCGCTCCCATCCCAAGGGTTTGGGTTCCATTGGCAATGACAATAGCATTGGATTTGACATGCTTTACAACTTTCCACGCAAGCTCTAAAGCCTCTTGAAGAGGTTGCGTTAAGGATTCTCCCACCACCACCTTCCACTCTTTTGGACTACAGGACTTTAAATCTCGATGTTGAACCAAAAGCCCCCCTACCACTTTTTTAAAATCTATTTTTTCTTTTGTATAGGGCGCAGGACCCATAAAATTAAGGGCCAAAAGCCTTAGATTTTTTTTCTTAGATAATATAGCTAAGGCTTTTTTATCAAACGCCGGAGCTAAGATGGCTTCAAAAAAAACAGCACTGAGCTCTTCAGCCAATTTTTCTGTCACTTCACGATTCATAACAACAATCCCCCCAAAAGCAGACGTTGGATCACATTCCAAGGCTCTTTGGAAAGATTTTACAATCTCATTTTTATCTCGCCCGACCCCTGAAGGATTGGCATGTTTGATAATCACCGAGGTAGGTTCTTCAAATTCTTTCACAAGCTCCAAGCCACTATTGAGATCATAAATATTATTAAAAGAAAGCTCTTTGCCTGCCACCTGCTCTGCTCTGGCCAGCGAAGGCTCAAAAACAGTGTCATCCATATAAAAAGCGCCTTCTTGATGTGGATTTTCTCCATAACGCAAATCCTTGAGTTTTCGATATCGAAGGTGAAACGCAGGAGGAAAAGCCTTGGCTGTATCTTTTCGATCTAAGGTGTATTGATACAGATAATTTCCAATGTGTCGATCATAGGTGGATGTGACTGAAAACGCTTTGACTGCCAGGCGCATGCGGGTTTCTTGTGAAAGTTCTCCATCGTTTTTATTCATTTCTTCTAAAATAAGAGAATAATCTTTAGGATCTGTAATCACAATAACATCTCGATAGTTTTTGCTGGCTGCCCGAAGAAGACTCACCCCTCCAATATCAATATTTTCAATGGCATCGGCAAGCGTACACTCAGGTTTTGCAATCGTGGCTTCAAAGGGATAAAGATTGACAACCACCATATCAATTTTAGAAATGCCAAACTCTTTGAGTTTTTCAATTTGATCCAGTTCACTTTGTTTGGCCAACAAGGCTCCATAAATTTTAGGATGAAGAGTTTTGACGCGCCCATCTAAAATTTCTGGAAATCCGGTATAGTCGGACACCGACATCACTTTAACATTGTGTTCTTCAAGAAGCCGGGCCGTCCCGTCTGTTGAAATAATTTCAATCTTGCGCTTTCGAAGTACTTTGACAAATTCAACAATACCCTCTTTATTGGAAACAGAAATAAGTGCCCTTAACACTTTCATGAATGCCTCATTTCAGCATTTTTATGACTCAAAATCAACTTATTTAGAAACTCGCGGAACCCGACTTGAAATATGGCAAAAAATTTCCCAAGGAACCGTTTGAGCTCGCTCTGCTAAGGCTTCCACCCGCAGTTGATCTTTCTTTTGCTTGCCTATCAAAACAACTTCATCTCCCAAGCATACCCCAGGAATATGCCCCACATCGACCATAAAAACATCCATACACACCACTCCCACTACGGGAGCTCTCTTGCCGCGAATCAAGACTTCTCCTTTATTGGAAAAATATCTTAAAAAACCATCTGCATACCCCACAGGAATCGTAGCTACGATAGAATCTTTCTTAAAATGATAGGTATATCCATAACTGATGTAGGCACCCCTCTTTACTTTTTTAAGTTGAATCACTTGGCTTTTAAGCGTCATGACAGGTCTTAATTCTAATTTTTCTTTCAAAGTTAACGCTGGATAGGCTCCATACAGGGCAATGCCAGGACGCACTAAGTTCTCGTTCACACCAAAGTTATTTAAAATGGCTCCACTATTGGCCATATGTGTGTACTTAAATTTGAGAGGACACAGTTTTTTAAGCTTACGAAATAAAAGAATCTGCTCTTGATTATAATGGCTTGGGCGTTCGGCATTGGCAAAATGCGTCATCATGCCTTCCCATTTAATATTTTTAAATTTATGTATAAGTTTAAATAACTTATATGAAGACTCTAAAGTAAAACCTAAACGATTCATGCCCGTATCAAATTTAAGATGAACCTCTCCCTTTTTATTTTTCTTTTTACAAAACTCATTGTATGCGATTAAAAAATCTAAGTGATAAAATACAGGGGTTAATCGATACTGATAAAGCTCTGAAAATGTTTTAGGATCTTGGCCACCTGTAAGAATGACAATGGGCGTTTTTATATCATGCCCCCGCAATCGAATACCTTCTTCGAGATAGGCAACCGCCAAGAATGGAACTTTTAATTTTTCAAGCCTTTGGCTAATCAACACATCCCCATGCCCATACGCATTGGCTTTTACAATGGCCATGATGGAGGCGTGAGGTCCAATTTTTTTTTGAAGCTGCCCTACATTAAATTCAAGCGCTGATAAATCAATTTCAGCCACAGTAGGCCGAAGGGGTGCAATTTCAATCATGATCTTAGTCTTAATTCAAAGGAAGCTCGACTTTCAAGCCTATTTTGATATATGTACGGAGATGAGCCTTTTTCAACAATCCCACGCCGACGTAGCTCAGTTGGTAGAGCAGCTCATTCGTAATGAGCAGGTCATCGGTTCGATCCCGATCGTCGGCTTTTTT
>JAHFEZ010000009.1:0-9644 GCA_023248265.1 Deltaproteobacteria bacterium | reverse complement strand
CAAATGGTAAAATAAGTGGAGAGAACCGGCGTTAAGAAAAGTTGGGTAAAGACACTGCCTAAAATAGTGCGCGCCACAATAGAAACAAGCACCAACGCAATACACAAATATGCCAACTGCCAGCGATGTCCTTCTGTTATTTTTTCACTTTTTGATAAAATAGCTGAGGTGTGTAGTTGCGGAGCATATTCAAAAATAGCAATCGGCCCTACCATAAAATATTTAAAAAAAGCTTGAACCCCGGGAACAATCAGCATGACCAGTCCCATTAAAATTTGGCCTGCGGCTTGCAACGCCGTTTCCATATAAAGTTTAAAACGGCCCGTCTCATTTTGAAAAGCTTCGATACTTAAAATAGGCTCTTTTTTCTCATAAACTCGCATCAAGCAAAATAAAATGACAAATTGTACAAATACAGCAAAAGCAATGAGAACCACCAAAAAAACAACCACTAAAATTGGCAAAATAAACCACAAAAGAAAAGAATCTTTTAGTAAAAGAGTCGCGGGGCCAAAGATTAACACACCTGCCAAAAGACTCCCTAGACCAAAAATTAAAGAAAAGACAAGATTAATGAGAGCAAGAGTGCCTCCTGCTTTTGTCATAAGGAGCGCAAATCCTTCTTGAAGTATCTCCACAGGGAAAGTATGCTTCACTTCTAAAATGATAGAAGATAATGCAAAGCAAAAGCAAGAATAAAGCGATGCTCACCAAAATACAAAGAACATCAGATTTCCTAGTGATTGGAAGTGGAATTGCAGGACTCTCCTATGCCCTCAAAGTTGCTTCCTTTGGTAAAGTTCATCTTGTAACCAAGGCCAACCTCCAAGAATCTGCAACAAGCTATGCCCAAGGAGGGATTGCTTCTGTTTTTGACACCGCAGACTCCTTTGAAGAACATAGTACAGACACGCTGAAAGCTGGAGATGGACTCTGTGACCCTGCTATTGTAAGACTCTGCGTTGAAGAGGGGCCCGCACGCATTGAAGAGCTTTTCACCTATGGCGTTCCTTTTACCTGCCAAAATTCTAAACCTCATTTACATAAAGAAGGAGGCCACTCCAAAAGACGCATTTTACACGTGCAAGACCAAACAGGACGTTCTGTACAAAATATCCTCATTCAAAAAGTTAAAGAACATCCCAATATTGAAGTTTTTGAATTCCACCAAGCCATTGATCTGATAACAACCCATAAATTTTTGACCCCTGCAGTTCAAGATCAATGTTGGGGAGCGTATGCCTTAGATACTCAAAACAATCAGATCTTCTCATTTCTTTCACCCAGCACTGTTTTAGCGACGGGTGGATCTGGAAAAGTTTATCTCTACACCACCAACCCTGATATCGCCACCGGAGATGGGATTGCGATGGCGTATCGAGCGGGAGTTTCCATTTCCAATATGGAATTTTTTCAATTTCATCCCACGTGTTTATATCACCCCAAAGCAAAATCTTTTTTAATTTCAGAAGCTGTCCGAGGAGAAGGAGGCATTCTCATTCGAAAAGATGGAACAGCATTCATGAAGACCTATCATCCCCAAGCATCGCTGGCCACGCGAGATATTGTGGCACGTGCCATTGATCACGAACTTAAAAAAACAGGAGATGATTGCGTTTATTTAGATATTTCTCACAAAAACCCTCAGTTTATTCAAGAGCATTTTCCCACCATTTATCAAAAGTGCTTGAGCCTTGGAATCGACATCACGCGTGAACCCATCCCTGTGGTTCCAGCCGCTCACTACCAATGCGGCGGAGTGGTCACAGATAAGTACGGCCAAACTTCTCTGACTGGCCTCTATGCCATTGGAGAAGTGGCTTGGACGGGCCTTCACGGCGCCAACCGATTGGCCAGCAACTCTCTTCTTGAAGGACTGGTCTTTGCTCACCTGGCTGCACTTCATTCAACTGAGCATTTGAGACACACCCCGTTTTCCATTCCAGATCTTCCTTCCTGGAATAGTGGGCACGCCGAAGAGGCCAGGGAACGCATTTTAATTTCTCATATCTGGGATGAAATTAGACGGTGCATGTGGAACTATGTGGGTATCGTACGTTCCAATCAAAGATTAGAAAAAGCTTCTCTTCGCATCCAAGCTCTTCAAGAAGAAATATCATCTCATTATTGGAATTTTACCGTTGAAAAAGATTTGATTGAAGTTAGAAATATTGCATTGGTTGCTCACCTCATCATTGCCTGTGCACAAAAACGAAAAGAAAGTAGAGGGCTTCATACCAGTATTGATCATCCTTCTAAAAAAGGAATTCCTCAAAATACCCTTCTTATTCCCCCTTTTACTTTAAAGAAGAATTTTGGGACACCGCTTCAACATTTCGCATCAATCCCTCGTATTTAGTCCTTTGAACAGGACTATCTTTAAAACTCCGTTTAAAATCTTCCGGAGTTAAGGTCTTTAGATTTCGCAACGAAGGCACAAACGTTTGAGGCCGAGGCTGAAAGCAAGAAAGATTAGGAATCAATGCTTTGTCATTCCACGGACAAACCTGTTGGCAAATGTCACACCCAAAGATATGTTGACCCACCATTGATTTTTCTTCTTTTGAAAACTCACCTTTTTTTTCAATTGTCAAATACGCAATACATTTTCTGGCGTCCAATTCATAAGGCTCACTCAAAGCACCTGTCGGACACGCATCCAAACAGAGGGTACAAGAACCACAATGATCAACATGGGCTTCATCTTTTTCAAGATCGTGATTTAGCAAAATCTCTCCCAAAAAAAGATAAGAACCCAAACGTGGATGAATCACACAGGTATTTTTGCCAATCCACCCCACCCCTGCTTGCTGAGCCAAACTTCTTTCTAGCAGAGGGCCCGTATCCACATACACCCGCCCTTGTACTTCTGGAATCACTTCTTGAATACGAGAAAGTAAAATTTCTAATTTTTCTTTGATCACAGAATGATAATCTTCTCCCCATGCATAATTAGAAATAATGCCTTTTTCTTTCTCCACATGAGAAGGATTTTCAAAAGATGTCTTATAACTGAGTGCACAACACACAATAGAGCGTACCTGCGGATAAAGAGACCGTGGATCTTTTTTCTTCTCCAAGTGTCTTCGTAAATAGTCCATCTCTCCTGAAAACCCTTTTTGAAGCCATGTTTCATAAAAACGCACATGCTGATCTTGAGGCTGAGCAGACGTAATCCCTACCAAATGAAACCCTTGAGCCAAAGCCAAGGCTTTTATTTTTTCAGTTATTTTATTTTTATAAAGCATACACAATTTTTCCACCTATCACAGTCATAGCCACTTTCACATTTAAAAATTCTTTAGGATGCATATTGAAAATATCATCGGATAAAACAACAAAATCAGCCAACTTGCCCCTTTCTAAACTACCCTTCACATTTTCTGAAAATTCAGCATACGCTCCACCTAAGGTATACATATAGAGTGCCTCTCGAATGCTCAGGCGTTGATCCAATAAAAAAGGCGCGTGATGCTTTAAAGGCTTTCGCATAATAGCAGCATAAATTCCCCACAAGGGTTGATGCGGCTCAATGGGAGCATCCGATCCTCCACACACAGGGATCCCTTGAGAAACGAGTTCTTTCAATCGACTCACCTGATACAGTCTTTCTCGACCCAAACGAGATTCTAACCAAGAGCTATCCGAAAGCGCATGCCAGGGCTGCATCGAAACAATCACTCCCAGTTGCTTCATCAAAGACAAAGCATCACGATTTAAAACCTCCACATGTTCTAAACGAATTCTTTTATCACGCAGCTCTTCGGGCTTATATTTCAAAGCCAAAGTTTGCAAAAGCCAAAGACTGGCTTGATCTCCTAAAGTATGAAAAATCAATTGAAAGCGTTTTTGAAAAGCACGGTGAACATATTTAAAAAGTTCTTTTTCTTGCCATAGGCAACGCCCTGCCCACTGTGGCATATCGTCATAAGGCCTGGAAAGCCACGCCCCACGAGATCCGAGTGCACCATCGATAAATAGCTTCTGAGCTCGAATCGTTAAATGATAATGAAATAAATTTGTCTGAGGAACTGAAAATGTCTCAAGGGCTTCCTCCCCAAAAAGAGCACAATACACTCTTAGATCATATTTTTTAGCTCGCATCAAATCCGCTAAAACTTCCAGGGGAAGCCTTTGCATCGACATATCATGAACAGATGTAATCCCTTCACGAACGCAGGCCTGCAAAGCATAGAGGAGGGCTTCTTCAATTTTTTGAGGTGACTGCGGAGGTCTTATTCTAAAAATCATATCCATATTTTTATCCACCAAATATCCTATTGGGTGACTCTGCTGCAATCGGGTTTGGTTTAAAAGAAAGGAGTTGACCCAGAGCGCATGCTCATCATTTCTTCTGACAAGAATAGCAACATTCGATGAAACAGAATCTAAGATCTGCGCTGTCACAGGATGAGAATCTTTCCAACGCTCTGGATTCAACCCATATGCCTCTAACCACATTTCTCGAACGGTTTCTTTTTTTCGACTTAAAGCTTTTTTTAAGACATGCTGCAGTTCATAGGTCGAGTGACATTGACTGACATCAATCTCAAATTTTTGCTGCCCTAAAAGCATTAAATGCATATGAGCATCAATCCACCCAGGAACAACTCTTCTATTTTCAAGATTAATTTTTTGTTTAACTAAAAGATGACGAGGGGGAGTGCCACTGCCCAAATCACAAATCCATCCTTCATATACAGCCAGCCAATTTATTTTTCTTTTATCAAACGGAGAGATAAAAAAATTACCGTTATAGAAAAGAGTATCAACTCTCATAGCTGGAATTTTTTCTTGATAAGCCAAGCAGCGCCTAAAAGACCCGCATCATCCCCCAATTTAGATTGAACGATTTTTAAATGTTGCCGTGGACCTTTCATGGCAGATTCTTTGGCAACACGAATACAAGAAGGATAAAAAAATTCAAAAGCTTGAGACAACCTCCCCGCCAAAATAAAAAGATCGATATTTAAAAGATTCGCCACACTGCCAATCCCTCTTCCCAAGGACTCGCCCATCTGTTCAAAGGCATGCAGAGCTAAGGATTCTCGACGACAAGCCATTCCATAAAGTTCTTGAGCTGTGTACCCTGTTTTTTTTTGAAGTGCTGTCGCAGATGCAAATGCCTCCAAGCACCCTTGGCCCCCACAGGTACAAGGCGTATTGCCTAAAAAGTCAATTTTAAGATGCCCCATTTCACTGGCCATCCCTCGCACTCCTTTCCAAAGTTTTCCATTCAAAAATAACCCACTTCCAATCCCCGTTCCCAAAGTTAAACAGCAAAAAGAAGATTCTTTTTGCCCTTCACCCAACCAAGCCTCTCCCAAAAGTGCGCAGTTAGCATCATTTTCAACGATCCAGGGGACAGAAAGAAAGGAAAAGCTTTGAGCCAAATCCACCCCGACTAAAAAAGGAAGGTTAGGGGCATCTTGCACACTGTTATTGCCCACCTTTTCATTCATCAACACGGGCATCAACACGGGCAAAGCCACTGCTACGCCTAAAAACGAAGTTTTTTTCAGACGATCAGAAATTCTTTTTCTTAAGATTTCAAAAAATTCTTCTGAAGAAATATGGGGATGGCTCTGGTATGTATTTTTTTCTAAAATATCTCCCGTGAGCGATATCTCGGCAAAGCGTTGGTGGGTTCCCCCAATATCAATGGCAAGAATTGTTTCCATAAGACAAAAAATTTCTAAGAATTTTTTTCCCTTCGGGTGTTAAAATAGATTCCGGATGAAATTGAACTCCCTCAACAGGATACTTGGAATGCCTCAAAGCCATGGGAACCTGATCTTTTGCCTGATCCTTTGCATGAGCTGAAATTTCAAAGAAAGGAGATTTCTGATTGAAGTTCACAATCCAAGAATGATATCGCATCCCTTCAAAAGGATTTTGAACTCCTTTAAAAATCCCTTGACCGTCATGATAGATCCAAGACGTTTTCCCATGAAAAATTTTTGGAGCTAGGGCAATGCTTCCTCCAAATGCAAGAGCCAACGCTTGATGGCCCAGACAAACTCCCAAGATAGGAATATGCCCCGCAAAAATGCGAATCGCCTCTAAACTAACACCCGCGCCTCGAGGAACACCTGGCCCTGGAGAAATCACGAGATAAGAAGGATTGAGCTTTTGAATTTGAGACACTGTCATTTCATCGTTTTTAATCACACAAATATCGGGATAAAACTCACCCAGATATTGCTTAAGATTAAACGTAAAAGAATCGTAATTATCGATGATTACAAGCATTCCCATAATTATTGAGGAAGAGGTCGCTTGGCTAAATCGTCAGAACCTCCTTGTCCAGAAAATAGGGTTAAATTTTGCTGCTCTCCCTGCTGGTATAATCTTGCTAAAGATAAAAACTTCTCTCCAAACATAAGATTTAGCTTTACCGTAAATGAAAAACCAGTATCTGCTTTATCTTCAAAATTCATGGCTAAAGCCCAACATTTTGTTTTAGGTAAATACACCACTTGAAATATCTTTTCTAAAAATTGATTTTTATCGAAAGAATAATTAAGCAAGTAATTAAACTTTAAAATATCAATAAAATTAAAATCAGAACCCCCATTCATTGATTTAGAACCCTCTTTTCGTTTATAGGTCATATTTAAATGATGAAAATTGGTGAGGGAATCTATATACCCCATTCCTTGAGAAGCACGAGTCACACTCTCTCCATACACACTGTAATCGAGCTCTGTCGATGAAGAAAAATGAAATAAATTGGTTGCTAAAATAGACTTGATATCACTCCAAGATCTAGGCTTTCCAGATTTTCTCCGGGCTTCTAAAATATTATAATCCTGGTTCATATCCAATCGCACGCCATCAAAATATTGAATCTCAGATGTCTTCATCTCTAATGCTTTAAAAATAAGCCTATTTTGCAACCCCCAGGAAACAGCATGCGCTGTCCCTAATTCATCCAGCCCATCAAATACAGGAATAAAATTACCCAACCGTGTAAAAGGAGAGTAATGGTAGGACAATTTTGGTTCAATGACATGTTTTATTTTAGAAATGGATTGCTTCCCAATATTAAAAATATGATTTACATTGGTTGAAAAGAGAGATTCAAAATCAAGCATGGATCTATTCTTGCGAGCCTCACCCACCGGCAACCACCAATAACTTTGACGAAATCCCGCCTTAGGAACAAATTCAAAATATCGTTGAAGTTTAATAGGCAAAGATACCCTTGGAAATACATCCACGCGATGCTCTCTTAAGATTTTATCTGCCCCTGGATCAAAAATTCCATTGTTATTTAAATCTTTGAAAGGACTCCCTGTATTTAAATAATGCGCATAGGAAAAACTTCCGCTCCAAAAAAGTGGCAAATTAAAATAATTGGTTTCAAAAGCATCCATCCGAAATTCTGGTAATTTATGAATAATATCTTTGTTAGATCCCCTCGGATTAGTATTTAAAAGCGACTCATAATAAATACCTTCCAAATTAAATGCAAAATTATCCAGATGGAGCCCTTGAAGTAATTTTGTTTCAAGCCCTGCTTCTTGTCGTCCTTTAATATCTTTTTCAAAATTCTTGACATAGTCATCATCACTCACAAGACGGACAGTGGCCTTATTAAAAAACTGAGGGGTAAAGTACCATTGATGATCATAACTTGATGAAAAACGCTCACGATACCCAAAATCTTTAAAAAATTCTCGATCCTTCAGATAATAGCCATTAAAAATACCACTACTTAAATCACTCAAAACATACCGATATTCTAACCCTTCTTTAAATCCCCTTTTTGAAAAATATTCTAAAGAAGCGGTAGCATCCTGAGAGCGTCCCAAAGCTGCAAAAAAAGAATTTTTGACTTGAACTCCGCTTTGATCTGACCCTCCAAACTCCGGCAATAAAAAACCCGTTTGTCTCTCGGACTTCACTGGAAAGAAAAGAAAGGGCGAATAAAATACAGGAACCCCACCCGCCAAAAAAATAGGATGTTCTGCCGTAGCATAATTTCCAATCGTCACATCTGCCTGATAACTCCAGATTTGCCAGGGACAAGACTCATCTTCTTTCACATCACAGGTAGAGTAATAGCCTTTTATAATATGGTATTTTTTTTCTCCTGTTTTAATAATTTTTTTTGCACGAAATCTTGAAAAACCACTTTTGACTTCTGCTTGAATCATCTCACCTAATTTAGTTTTATAATTATAGGTTAACTGATGTGCTTTAATAAATGTTTGCTCTGAAGGAATATTTAAAAAAACATTGTCTGTTGCCGTAAGTTCATCCTTTTGCCTTTCTAAAACCACGTGCCCTGCTTTAAGTTCACTATCCTTAGATATCACCACCGCCTCACCATCCAAAACAATTTTTCCTGTTGTAAGATCTTGAAAATGACGCTTGGCCTTAAATCTTAAAGGCTCACGACTAGAAACAGGCGCTTTTTTCTGGGAGAGCTTTTCATCATCTTCGCAAAGACCTACCTGAGAGATATGTAGAATCAAAAATAAAGAAAAAATAAAAAATAAAGTATCAACCCAAAAGTAAGCGATTCCTTTCAAGAAAATAACCTCTTAGCTTCAGAAACAGTATACAAAGAACCTGTCACGCACACCAAATCATTGCGATGGGCTTTTTGAATCACTTGGGGCAACACAGTTTCAACTGTATACTTTTTCCCAATTTTATTTTTTAACTGAGGTAAGGTTTTCAGTAAAACATCGGCCCTCAAAGCTCGTTTCATGGGCAACTCCACATACGAAAGAGAATTTGCATAAGGCAAAAGGAGTTTAAACATGGTTTTATAATTTTTATCTGCCATAACGCCTATAACAAAATGAAGCTTTCTATAACGATAATCATCCTTTAACGCTCGCAATAAAACCCGAATACCTGCAGGATTATGGGCTCCATCCAACATCACCAAAGGCTTTTGGTAAACAATCTCCAAACGACCTGGCCAAAATGTAGAACTGAGTCCCTGACGTATGGCCTCTTCTGAAATAGCCCATCCCTTCTGAACCAGCAAACGAGCTGCCCTAATAGCACAAGCTGCATTCCTTCTTTGATGAAATTTTCCAGCTAAAGACAAGGGAAAATGAGGCTCAACAAAAAAATCTCGCCCCAACATAAAAAGCTTGGCTTTTCTTTTTCGACAGATGGCCTGAAATTGCCTTTGAATTTTAGGCTGAGACACAGCAGTCACTACTTTACCTTTAGATTTAATAATCCCTGCCTTTTCAGTAGCAATTTTAGCCAACGTATTTCCTAAAAGCCGTTGATGATCAAAATCAATGGACGTAATAATGGATACCTCGGGCTGTAACACATTGGTGGCATCTAAGCGCCCTCCCAATCCCACTTCCACCACTGCAAAATCAACTTTTTGTCTGGCATAATATAGAAATGCCATCACCGTCATAAATTCAAAAAAAGAAAGATAAATTTTTGTTTTTTTGAGAAATTGATCCAGCTCATTCACCAAAGAAATAAGTTCTTGTTTTTCAATCATTTTGCCATTGAGCTGGATGCGCTCTCTCACATCCAAAAGGTGCGGAGAAATATACGTCCCCACTCGGTAACCTGCCTGTTTTAAAATAGAACTGAGCATCGCTACCGTAGATCCCTTGCCATTGGTCCCTGCTACCAAAACAGAAGGAAATTTT
>JAHFEZ010000040.1:5516-11363 GCA_023248265.1 Deltaproteobacteria bacterium | reverse complement strand
CATTGAAGCATGTGCTAAAAATGGGGGACATCTGGGGGGAAGTCTAGGAACTGTCGATTTGATTGTTGCCCTTCACTATTGTTTTAACATGCCCAAAGATAAAATTGTTTGGGATGTGGGCCACCAAGCCTATGCACATAAAGCCCTCACAGGCCGAAAGGATCAGCTCAATACCATTCGAACAAAGTCTGGTTTAAGCGGATTTCCCAAAAGAGATGAAAGTCCTTACGACACCTATGGCACAGCGCATGCCAGCACAGGTATTTCTGCTGCGCTAGGCATTAAAGTTGCAAAATATCTTAAAAAAGAAACCGATCGTGTCATCGTAGTTGTCGGAGATGGGGGTTTAACGGGAGGGATGGCCTATGAAGGTCTCAATCAATCTGGCCATCTTAAGAAAAATTTAATCGTCATTTTAAACGATAACGGGATGTCTATTTCAGAAAACGTGGGGGCTATCACACAATTTTTAACCCGACGTGCCACAAGCGACACCTATTTAAAGATTCGCGAAGATTTGAAATATCTTCTTAAAAAACTGTCCAATCATGGAGTTCCCTTGCTCCCCACAGCCGAACGCATTCGAACCTGCATTAAGTCTTTATTTTCTTCTGGAAGTTTTTTTGAATCTTTAGGCTTTCGCTATCTGGGCCCTTTTGATGGTCATAACATTTCGGAGCTGATCGATATTTTTAAACATATTCCTAATGACAGTGACATGGACTCCCACCCTCTTTTAATTCATGTAATTACCCAAAAAGGGAAAGGCTATCCTACGGCTGAGCAAAATCCTGTGACCTATCATGGAGTTTCTCCCTTTGATCCTGCCACCGGAAAAAGTCTTCCCAAAAAATCTGGGCCCCCTGCTTATACCACTGTGTTTGCAGATACGCTCACTCGCTTAGGCCGAGAAAATAAAAAAATTGTAGGAATCACCGCCGCCATGCCTGAAGGTACAGGATTAGATAAATTTGCCAAAGAATTTCCAGATCGCTTTTTTGATGTGGGGATTGCCGAGCAGCATGCTGTGGTTTTTGCTGCGGGACTTGCCACCGAGGGACTTCAACCTGCCTGCGCTATTTATTCCACATTTTTACAAAGAGCCTATGATCCCATTATCCATGATGTTACACTTCAAAAACTACCTGTCCATTTTTTCTTAGATCGCGCAGGATTTGTGGGAGCAGATGGCGCTACGCACCATGGAGTTTTTGATATCAGCTATCTGCGCTGCATTCCCAATATCGTTCTCATGGCTCCAAAAGACGAAAATGAACTCCAACATATGATCAAAACCTCTTTTGATATTCCACTGCCCACAGCTGTTCGCTATCCCAGAGGAAATGGCTTTGGGGTCAAAATGGATGAAGACCTTCACTCTTTAGAAGTGGGGAAAGCAGAAATCGTTTACCCAGAAGAAGCAAGTCGTCTAAATGTTTTCAAGGCTGATTTGGCATTCTTAGCTATAGGAACGATGGTACACGCTTCCACGAAAGCGGCTCAGGTGTTGGCAGAAAAAGGAATCGATGCCATCGTCGTCAATGCTCGATTTATCAAGCCTTTAGATGAAGAGCTCATCTTAAAACTTTCTGAATTTGTCTCTGTATTTATTACCGTCGAAGAAAATGTCTTGGCAGGAGGATTTGGCAGTGCTATTTTAGAACTGTTTGCAAAAAAAGGAATTCAAAAACAAATATTAAATATTGGAATCCCAGATGAGTTTTTTGACCATGCAACACCCGAAGAGCTTAAAGCCCAATGTGGATTGGATGCCTCTGGCATTGTTAAATTTGTATTGGAAAAATTGGGATTTCCTCAGAAACAAAAATCGACGATCTCTCTCGTTCAAAAGTAAATTCAAAAGATGAGCCTCACCCTCCTCCATACAGCCGACGTCCATCTTGGAACACGATTTCCCTCCTTAGGAGAGTATGCCAGCCAAAGAGGAAAAGATTTTTTAGAAACTTTTTCTAAAATTGTGCATATTGCCTTAGAAAAAAAAGTAGATGCACTCCTTATTGCTGGAGATTTATTTGATTCTCCCCATCCATCCCCAACTGTCTTTGGTCGCGTGAAAGCTGAATTTGAAAAATTAATGGCAGCCCATATTCCTATTGTGCTGATCCCAGGTACTCACGATAACATTATGGCTTCGGACAATATCTTTCGTCATCCTTTTTTTGAGCACACCCTTCTTTTTAAAGACCCCATTCTCAAAGAACCCAAAACCCTCTCTATCCGAGGAAATTCCCTCTACCTGTATGGGATGGCCTATCATCCAGATGTTGGGTCAGTGACCCTTCCCGCCCAATATTTAAAAAATTTAAAACGAAGAGAAGATCTACCTCCGGGAGTTCATGTGGGCCTCTTGCATGGTTCTTTGGCGGGTTCTCCAGATTGGAAAATTTATGCTAAAGATTTTCCCTTCCAATTAGAAGACCTGGCAGCTTTGAACCTCGACTATTGCGCGTTGGGCCATTACCATAACCGCATGGTCTATCACCACAATGGAAAAATTATTGCAAGCTACCCTGGCACACCCGAAGGCAAACGGTTTCGAGAAGCAGGTCCTCGCACGGTTCATCTTTTAGAATTTGATGAAAAAAATGCATTGACCCTCACCCCTGTCGCTGTAAACACAAAAACTCTCATTGAAAAAGAAATTGATCTTTTTACTTTGCCTCCCGATATTTCTCTCACCAAAGAACTGATGAGCATGGGAGGAGATCACATTTTAGCTCGCATTATTTTAAAAGGGGTTACAGAGGATGTTTTGGATATCGAAAAACTTCATGCGGATCTGGCCCCTTATTTTGCTTATTTAGAGGTTGTTGATGAAACATCACTGCTTCAAAGTCAGTGGCTTCAAAGACTTGAAAAAGAAAACACGATCCGAGGATTTTTTGTAAGAAAAATGAAAGAAAAAATAGACGCCTTGCACACACCTGAAGAGCAAGAAATTTATCGAACAGCATTTAAAGAAATCTTAAGTGAATTTCAAAAGAGGGCCTAGGAAACCATGATCTTTAAAGAACTTAGCCTCATCAATTTTGGGAAATTTCAAAACAAAGCTCTTCAATTTGGTGAGGGACTGAATGTGATTGTTGGCCAAAACGAATCTGGGAAATCCACCCTCTTCCATGCCCTCTTAGGGACACTTTTTGGATTTAAATCGGAGCGGAACCGCTATCTTCCGTGGCAAAATCCTTCTCAATATCGGGCTCGACTGACCCTGCAAACTTCTGAAAATGAAATTCTTTTAGAAAGAGATTTTTTAGAAGATGTCGTCACCCTCATGCAAAAAGATTTAACCACACACCATCTTTCAACATTTCAAGGTAAAATTTCTCCTCAAGGAAGAAGCTCCGAACGAGAAGTTTATTTAAATAAAATTCAAGATCTCTTTGGATTTGCCGATCCTGAAATTTTTAAAAACTCTTTATTCATTGAACAACGCTCTTTGCATTTGCCTCCGGCTTCTGAAACACGGGCTGAACTTAAACAATTGATCTCTAACATTTCTGAATTTAAATACGATGAGATCATTGCTCGGCTGGAAGAGCGCTACTTTGAACTCACCAAAAAGAATCCCAAGGGGATTGACAAACGAAACGATCGACGCCTGGAAGAACTTCAAAAACAAATTCTTGAACTTGAGCAGCGGATCGAAAAAGCTCAAAAAGGGCAAGACACACTTCAAAAGATTTCAGAAAAGATCGGCCACTTGAAAGAATCTCTCGCCAAAAAAGAACAACGCTTAAAAATACTTACTCAAAGCATTTCTGCGCGCGAACACCTTTTAAAACTTTCTAAAAAAGAAGCCGAAACCAAAGATTCTCTTTCAGAACTCCAAAAACGAAAGTCACTTATTGAGCGCCTCACCGAACAACTGGGAACGATTCAAAAAAATAAGCCTCAAATGAATCGCCTCACCATGGGACTTTTGGTTGCTGCTTTTTTTATACTCCCCATGATCTTTTTTTCAGCCAATATTGGGATTCTTTGGCTCATCCTTCTTTTTATTGGAGTCGGCATTTTCGTGGGCCATACCGTTTATCAGCAAAAACAAACAGCCCGACACTATCAACTTCAAGAAATGCGCATCCGAAGCCAACTGGAGGTGCTTCCTGATATCAAAAAATTAGAATTTTCCATTCAACATCACCAAAAATCTCTTTTTGAGATGGACTCTCAAAAAATAGAATTGGAACAAGCTATTATTGAAGAACATAAACCCCTCCGAGAACACCAAGCTGAAAAAGAAACCCTGAGCCAAGAAATTCAAGATATAAAAGAAACCTATACAGAAGAAAAACAAAATTATCTCTACCTTTCAAAAGGCCTAGAGAGTCCCTTTACTTTAGAAGAAGATTTGTTTGATCTTAAACAAAAAGAAAAAAATCTGAAAATGAAGGCTCAAGCTCTTTGGACAGCCAAAGAAATGCTGACCCAAATGGTGATTGAATTTAGAAAAGAGCATTTAAAGCTCTTCGCCCAAGATACCGAGTCTTTGTTCCATAAAATTTCCTCAGATACCTATCAGCATTTTTCATTCGATGAAGAATTCTTGGTGCCCTCTCTGCAGTGGAAAAGCGCCCCCACGTCTATTTCTACTTCTTCTTTAAGCTGTGGAACCCAAGATCAACTTTATTTTGCCATGAAGCTTTCACTTTTAAAACTTTTGAGTTCTGGACGAAACCTGCCCTTATTTTTAGACGACCCTTTTGTCAATTTTGATCATGAGCGACGGATCAAAGTCTTAGAGCTTTTAAAAGAATGCTCAGCGGAGCATCAGATATTTTTGTTTACGTATGATGAATGGTATGCGCAGTATTTACAAAACCATACTATTATTAGACTCCAGGATGATCATTAAGTATGAAATATAGAAGTTATTTTATCTCCTTCAGACCCGCTATCAAATGCCCCTGCGAGGCATTTGCGCTCAACGCTCGGGCTCGCTCTTTCGTCGCTCGGCCTGCGAGAGGGTTTCTCATAATCATAAAGATTCCTACTCCCTTGGAGGTTCAATATGTATTTTGTAAATAGACTGCTTATTTCTTCTCTGCTTCTTCTCACCGCCTGCAGTGTCCCGAAACCCAGGCCCGATATTTATGGAATTGAGTCGGGCACAGCCATTGTTGCGCTTGTCTTGGGAGAAGGGATTGCCAGAAGCTATGCCCATGTAGGCGTCATTAAAGCGTTGGAAGAAGAAGGTATTCCCATTCATTTGATTGTAGGAAGCGGTATGGGGGGGCTGATGGGCGCTCTCTACGCCAATAAAAAAAGTGCCAATGATTTAGAGTGGCATGCCATGAATTTTAAAAAAGAAATGTATCTTGATTTTAACATTGAACGCTTTTTAAGCCAGCGCTTGGTTCACTCCACATTAGAAAGTCTCCCTGTTCGACTCCTCTTAGCCGCGACAGATCTTAAAACAGGAAGTCCCTATCTCTTTGACAAAGGCCCTATTTCTACAGCAGTCCAAGCCACTTTAGTTATCCCTGGCGTTTTTGCTCCTGTGGCCTATGACAATAAACTGCTTGTTTCTGGAGAAATTAGCCAAGGGCTACCCGTCGATATTGCCAAACAAAGAGGAGCTGATTTGATTATCGCAGTTGATCTCACCCAAGG
The DNA here is from genome assembly GCA_023248265.1 of Deltaproteobacteria bacterium. Classification (GTDB taxonomy): domain Bacteria; phylum Bdellovibrionota; class JACOXK01; order 2-02-FULL-40-11; family 2-02-FULL-40-11; genus JACPST01. The sequence goes on along the minus strand of JAHFEZ010000040.1, from coordinate 5,729 downwards.
GATCGATAGCTACACCTTCAAACGTGACCGAGATATCACCATTCAATCATACAAAATCACTTCTGCCTCTCTCACTAAAAAACAATTAGAATCTGCGCATGTTGTTATTCGCCCTGAAGTTTCTAAAATTGATTTTCTTGATTTTTCCCGCAAAAGAGAAGCCATGCTGGCAGGCTATGACGCTGCCAAAAAAGCCATTCCAGAACTTAAAGA
>JAHFEZ010000040.1:0-5416 GCA_023248265.1 Deltaproteobacteria bacterium | reverse complement strand
TCTCTTTTTTTCTTCTTACACTTCTTTTATCTGGTTGCGCCATTGTTCCCGTCAATCGATTCCATACAGGGAAAACATTAGACCCTGGAAAGGTTAAACTGGGATCGGCCCTCTATGAAGCCAAAGATGTCTCTAGCTCTTTTTTAAATACCCAAGCCCCTAGCCAACGTGAGGACGTATTTCCAGCGCTGGAACTTTTTGGAAGAGTAGGAATTTTAAAAGGCTGGGATGCGGCCCTACGCCTTGCTTCTCCCATTCCTGTTCCCTTATGGCCAACCACGATCGTACTAGACAATCGAATACAACTCTACAAAGGAGATCCTCTGTATCCCGATATCTCAGGAGGAATTTCTTTAGGCTATAGCCATTCAAGTGTCACAACAACTTTCAATCCCCTTGTTGGACATGAAGACCGAAGATATCACCTTTATTTTTCTGATTTTCCCCTCGCTATCAGCCATGCTTTCTCAAGCTCTTTCACTCTTTATGGAGGAGGCATGTTTTCTTTATATTCTTTCTCTGGAAAACAAATCAATAGCTCCACCACTGAAAAAAACCACGGCTCAACCTATAGTTTTGGTACTTTTTTAGGAAGCTCTGTATCTTTTTGGAAAATGGAACTCATGCCAGAAATTGCTCTTTCTACAGTCCGAAAAGAGCGCGATCCCAAAAAAGGCGCTACCAAAGTTTTCTTTTTTCCAGGCATGGCCCTTGCATTTAACTTTTGATTACCAATTGAAAATTATTCTACTTTTCGAAACTTAAGAGAGCTTCTGCCTCCATCATTAAATAATTGAGTACCTTCTTTTTTATCTGTCTGAGAGTTTTCTAAAGGAGTCTCCATGGCTTTCATGAATCGCTCGTGTGCTTGTACAGATTCCAAAGCAGCATCTATATTATTTCCTGTTTTTGTGGTTTCTAAGGCTACCTGATAGGCGCGATCGGGATTGACGACGCCGCCGGATTTTACTTTTCCTTTTAACCAAGGTTTTTGATCCACTGTTTTTATAATGATTGTTTTGACCTGAGATGGGGTTAAATCGGGATTAATGAAAAAAACCTTAACTGCCATATTCGAAACAAAGGGGGCAGAAACAGATGTTCCAGATGCTTTTTTAAATCCATCCTGTTTCCCATCATTTTCTTCTGAACAAGTAAGTTCATCCATACAAAGAGGAACAGCAGTTTCAATATCTTCTCCAGGAGCAGACACATCTACAGTTTGAAGCCCAAAATTTGAAAAAGTAGCTAATTTACCTTTCTGATCTGTTGCTGCAACGGAAACCACATTGTCTAATTCTGAAGAAAAATATGAAGGATAATGAGGATCAATATCAGTGTTGCTGTTGTCATTTCCTGCTGAAGCTACAAATAAAACATCTTTAGATTCCCCTAATTCTTTTTTCATATAGGATGAATCTTTACCGCTTATTCCTAAACTGATATTCGTAACTCGTGCACCAGACAAAGCCGATTTTTGTATTCTTTCATGTGGAAAATACATTCCGCTCCTATCACCATTCGGTTTCACAGTGGCTGCTTCAACTGGAATAAATTGAATATGATGAGAATTTTTCAAAGCAACTCCGGCAACTTCTGTCCCATGACCTTCTACCTCAGAAGGAGTATTGAGGCGCATCTTAGCCAAATCTTTTCGATCCTGAAAACGTTTGGCTAAGGCAGGATGATTAAAATCAAACCCATCGTCCATAATTGCCATAAGCACATTTTTTTGGTTGTCTGCTGCCGCATAAACTTGGTCAAAATAAAAATCTTCTTGAGGCAAAGAACATTCCCCTACAGATTTCTCATCTTGTATGGGCTCCCTTATAATCGTATGGTTTTTGAGTCCATAGCTATCAAACTCTAAGGCTTCATTTTGTAATGCAAAAGTAGCTTTTTCAAATTCACAAACAGTATCTTGAGAGGATACTTTTTTTACATATTGAACCTCAACGCTCAGGGAATCTGTTAAGGTAATTTGAACGGGAGTAACGTTCGCAGACACTTGATTTCCGAAATGATCCATAAAAGAATATCTGTTGTATCCTGACTCTCTCACTTTACCTGCATCCTCCATTTTATAGGAATCTATGTCTGCCTCAGAAAGCTTCTTCAACATTTCATTGGGTCTTTTACTAGAACAAAAAGCTTTTTGGATGGTCTGAAATAAGCCGAGCTTACTCTCACCAAGATTTTTCTTGATTAGCCCCAACACTTCTTCTTCCGTAGAGGCATGGGCTAATGCTTCAATCCCGAAAGAAATAAAAATGGATAAAATGAGAATAGTGGCCTTCATGAAGTTCCTCTTGCCCCTTAAAACTGCAATAAAAATGCCAGATTAAAATTGGATTAAAACATAGCAAAATTAACCCCTTAAGACGTCTCATCATTCTCTCATCATGTACACTTTCTAAACATCTGTGCAAGATCATTAATGTAAATACAACTTTACATTTGTCATGACAAATGTTAACCTGTATATATGTTTGTCTACCCCAGAAACCTCTTTGCTCATATCCTAAAAGATTTAAATCGAAAATTTGTATTTTTAGCCGGACCCCGTCAAGTTGGCAAAACAACGTTAGCTGAAAACATCATGAAGAAATTAAATGGGATTCATCTTCTTTATGAGGATGAGCATGACCGAGCAAAAATTTTAAAAAAAGAATATGTGCATAAATCCTGGGTCTGTTTAGATGAATTTCATAAGTTTGAAAGGTGGAAGAACCATATCAAGGGCGTTTATGACAAGTATCACAAAACCCTTCATCTTCTCTTAACAGGAAGCGCAAGATTAGATATTTTTCAAAAATCAGGGGATAGCTTAATGGGAAGATATTACTTATACCATTTGTATCCCTTAAGTTGTGGAGAACTGCATACAGATGTCATTCCTACGCTCCCCCAGGATATGCATTCTTTGACATCTAAAATAAAGGGGATTCCAGAGTTATTGAAATTTGGCGGTTTTCCAGAACCTTTTTCTTTACAATCTGAAAAAGAACATTTGAGATGGTCTAACATGAGGAGAAACTTAATCATTCGAGAAGACTTAAGAGAATTAACGCACATTCAACTCATAGGATTGGTTGAACAGCTTATGCTTCTTTTACCTTCTAAAATAGGAAGTCTTTTTAGTTATAGGTCATTAGCTGAAGATATTCAGGTGGGGGTTCCTACCATTCAAAATTGGATTCAAGTATTTGAAAAATTATATCTGCTTTTCAAAATTTCTCCTTATTCAAAAAGAATTACACGAGCCATTCAAAGACAACCCAAATATTATTTTTATGACTGGTCCCAAGTGGAAGATGAAAGTAGTAAATTTGAAAATTTTATTGCAAGTCACCTATGGAAAGCCGTTCAAGTGTGGACAGATCTAGGAGAAGCAAATCTTTCTTTACACTTTTTAAGGGATCGCGAAAAACGAGAAGTAGATTTTTTAATTACAAAAAACGAAAAACCATGGTTTATGGTTGAAGCGAAACTTGCAGAAACCTCTCCTTCCGAAAATTTACTCCATTTTTCGCGCTTACTCAACATTCCAGGAATTCAAGTTATTTTAAAAGAGGGTATTTGTAAAAGACACGGGAATATCTCCGTTATCAGCGCTGACCAGTGGCTCCTACATTTTCCATAAGAGTGGAAACATAGTTCTTAAGGATCGCTTCGACTTGTTCTCGAAGCATAGCTGCCTCGGGACCGTCCTCCATCACGTTCATCCATTTTAGAGAGTGTCCAGTCCTAATTACCCCCATGAAGGGATCAAAATCAGCCCAAGGAGTTGTAATGGGAATACTATTCCCATCAGTCCCTGCAATGCTAATATAGGGTAAAAAATTCCCTTCCAAATCTAAAGAAATGAGCTCGCAATATAAATCACCAAACCCAATGAGATGCCCAAACTCGTGTGCAAACATTTCATCAAGCGCTGGTCCCTCCCTATGCAAATATAAAAAAACCTCTTGGTTCTGAAGTAAGTCATTCCCAAAAAGTTCATCGTGGACATGACTTCTCCCCACCGATCCCAGTGTGATATCAAAATGATCCGGATACGCGACATCCCATAAATCATCAAAGCTGATCGTTTTCAGACACGTTTTTGGATGAGGAGCAACATCTACTTCAGCTCTGAAGTTCAGATCTTCAGAATGAAATTGCCACTGTGCCTCAATAGCAGATTTAATTTGGGTCAAAGTATGCATAAAGTTTTCTTTCAATTCCAAATCTTCCGGCTCACGAACATAAAGTTTAGCTCTTAAAACAAAACCTCCCTCTTCTTTTGAAACATGAATCCTTGGATCCTTAAAATTGATATCAAACTTGTGTTGATCTCGCTCTTTGACCTCTTCTGGACCATAAAAATGATAGTCGTCTTTTTGGCCGGTTTGAAATTCTAAGCTATTGGCCTTCACCAATATTGCTTTAATATATTTGTTCAAAATTAACTGATCTTGATATTTCTTGATGAGTTCGTCACCCCACAATTCATAAAGAATCTCTTTGCCGTAGACAGATACTCCATGAGATTTAATGATGATGGGAACAGGAACCTGATCCAATTCCTTTAAAACTTCATCGAAAGAATTTTGGGCAAAAGCAGGAACAGTCAAAAAGATAAGATAAAAAAATGAGCTTAAAATCCAATGCACAGGCTTTATTTACATCCTTTTTAATAGTTTGCATACCCCTGCATTTAACTTTTAGTTTCTGTGACCGATACGTAAAGATAGGAGGAATATGATGAAACAAAGCATCCTTTTAGTCATTCTGCTCTCTTTATTATTAGGATATGAAGCTGGGCTTAGGGCGGAAGAAGGACGTTGGTATAAACTCCATGTGAAACCCACGCCCACATATCATAGGAAACGTCACTTTAGCCAAAGAGAAATAGCGGCACGTCAGCAGTGTAAAGAAGAAGGCCAAACTAACAGACATTCCTTTGCAAGATGTGTAAAGGCAAAGCTCGCAAGGTAAAGTAAACCTTCATCCCATTGCCGACGTCTAACGTGTAAGGCTTAAAAAAGAGTTTTGGATATTTATCTGGTGCAAGGTATAATAAAAGAATAAGGTATCAAGGTGTTGTATGAACTTATCTAAAAATCAAAAAAAGACCATACTTTTCATAGTCTTATCCATACTTTTACACTTGGGGTTCTTTGCCATGCGTTGGCCAGCCTTTAGCCCTAAAAACAGGGCTCCAATGGTTGTGGAAAGAATCATCCTAGACAAAGCCGATAAACAGCAAGTCGTTGATGCCACAGAACCTCCAGTGGATCAAACACCTCCTAAAAAATCTGAGTATGTCAGCAAATATAATCAATCGGTTCAAGAAGAAACCAAGGCCGCGCGGGCGGGTAAGACGAAAAATTCTTCTCCCTCTACCCCTGCTCCAGCTAAAAAAATGCTTTCT